>JAHENN010000246.1 GCA_018609665.1 Haloarculaceae archaeon
CGACGGCCGGTGCCGCCGCTGCGGGGCCGCCGTCGGCGACGGCTCCCGCTGCGGGCGCTGTGCGAGCCGGCGGTGACCCGGGGCCCGACTCCGCTACGGTTTTTACTCGGTGGCGAATACACCGGCCATGACCGACCCGCCGGACGCCGTTGGATTCCTCCACGACGGGTCCCGCTCGGCCGAGCAGACGGCCGCCCTGGAGTGGCTCGACGGGACGGCCGCGGCCGCCGAGCCGGTCCGCTTCGACGCGCTGGCCGACGCGGGCGCCGCCGACCGGTTCGACGTCCTCTGGTGGCACCGCGAGGCGCCGCTGGAGGCGTCGCAGTCCCCGCTGGCCACACACGCCTCTGCCGTCGAGCGACACCTCGCCTCGGGCGGCGGCCTGCTGTTGACGCTGCGGGCGATGGCCGACGTCGACGCCCTCGAGGTCGAGACCGTCCCGCCGGACGCCGTCGGCGCCGAGACGGTCACCGAGCCGTCGGGGGTCCTCTGGCGGCGGCTCCACGACGACCACCCCGCCGTCGAGGCGCTCGACGGCCTCCGGCTCCACCTCTGTGACCGCGGCGCGGTCGGCGCCGCCGCGTACGAGAGCGTCCTGCCGGCCCGGGGGGAGGTGCTGGCGTCGACGGTCCGGGCCGACCACGACCTCCCCCACCGGATGCCGGTCGTCGGCTGGGACGCTGCCCCCGGCTCGGTGCTCGGCGTCGGCGCGCCGCTGGCCTTCGACCGGCCGGCCGCCGAGGCGGTGGCGGCGACCCGGGACCGCCTTCTCGCCGGCTGTCTGTCCGCCGTCGCCGACGGCGCCCGGGCGCCGAGCCGCCCGAGGGACGCCGACGGGATGGCCGCGATGCGCCGGAAGCTCGACGCCGACGACCGCCCGGCCTACCACTTCACCGCCCCCGCCAACTGGCTGAACGACCCCAACGGGCTCATCCGCTGGAACGGCCGCTACCACGTCTTCTACCAGTACAACCCCGCCGGCCCGTTCCACAACACCATCCACTGGGGTCACGCCACCAGCGAGGACCTCGTGCGGTGGCACGACGAGCCGGTGGCGCTGTCGCCGTCGCCGGACGGCCCCGACCGCGACGGCTGCTGGTCCGGCTGTGCGGTCGACGACGGCGGCACGCCGACGCTGCTGTACACCGGCGGCGACGGCCGCCGGCAGCTGCCGTGTCTGGCGACCGGCGCCGACGCCGACCTCCGGCGGTGGGAGAAACACCCCGACAACCCGGTCATCGAGGCGCCGCCGTCCGACGTCGACGTTCTCGAGACCGAACACTGGGAGGCGGAGTTCCGCGACCACTGCGTCTGGCGGGAGAGCGGCCGGTGGCAGCAGATCATCGGCACCGGGCTCGTCGACCGCGGCGGCGCGGCGCTGCGGTACAGCTCCGAGGACCTCCGGGAGTGGCGCTACGAGGGGCCGCTGCTCGTCGGCGAGTGGGCCTCCGACGGCACCGTCTGGGAGTGTCCGGAGCTGCTCGACCTCGGCGGCCGCCGGCTGCTGCACGTCTCCAACTACGAGGACGTCATCTACTTTCTCGGCCGCCTCGAGGACGGCCGGTTCGCGGTCGACCGGCAGGGCACCCTCGACCACGGCGACTTCTACGCCCCGCAGTCGCTGCACGACGGCGACCGCCACGTCACCTTCGGGTGGCTGCCGGAGGCCCGCGATCTCGACGCACAGTGGGACGCCGGCTGGTCGGGGGCGCTGTCGTTGCCGCGGGTGCTGTCGGTCGGACCCGACGGCGACCTCCGCCAGCGGCCCGCCCGGGAGGTCGAGCGGCTCCGGACCGAGCGGCTCCTCGACGGCGCGACCCGCGAGCTGTCGGCCGGCGAGCGCCGCCGCCTCGACGTCGCCGGCCGGACGCTGGAGCTGGACCTCGAGGTGGCGCTCCGGGACGCGACGACCGTCGAGCTGTCGGTCTTCGAGTCGCCCGACCGGGCCGAACGCACCGTCGTCCGGTACGGCAACGACGGGGAACTCGTCGTCGACCGGACGGCCGCCAGCGACGACCCCCGGGTGACCGCCGACACCCAGCGGATGGCCGTCCCGCCGTACGACGAGCCGCTGTCGCTGCGCTGTTTCCTCGACCGGTCGGTGCTGGAGCTGTACGCCAACGGACGGCACTGTCTGACGAGCCGGGTCTACCCGACCCGCGACGACAGCGTCGGCGTCTCCCTGGCTGCCGACGGCGGCCGGGCGACCGTCGACGATCTCTCGGCGTGGCGGCTCGGCGACGGCTACTCCCGCTCCCCGCCGGTCCGCGACGACCGGCGGTAGCCGCCGTCGCCGACCCCGACCGGCCGGTCCGCGAGGACCGCCGCCCCCGGCTGCCGGTCGTCCGGCTCCGGGAGCGGCTCCCCGGGGAGGGGAATCCGCCAGCCGTCCAGCGTCCCGACGACCCGGGTCCGGTCGCCGTCGACCGCCAGCCGCACGGTCGGTGCCAGCGTCCCGCCGAAGCGGCGCAGCTGCTCGTCGGCAGACAGGCCGGCGATCTCGTCCAGCGACTCGCCGTCGAAGTCGAAGTAGTTGAAGAAGCTCTGGACGAGCACCTCCTCGCGGTGCGGGAACGCCATCCAGGAGTACGCCTGGAACGGCGCGGTCGCGGGGTTCGTCACCACGAGTCCCGAGCCGTTCAGCGGGCGGTACTCCCCGCGGAGCGAGTCGGCGACGAAGCCGTACAGCCCGTCGTACCCGGACAGCTCCGGCGCGAAGGTGTGGGCGTGACTCGAGACGAACAGGTAGTACCGGCCGTCCCGGACGACGACGTGGGGCCGCTCCAGCTCCTGGTTGACGCAGCCGGCGCCGACCAGCGGCGGCCGCAGCTCCCACTCCGTGGGCTCGCCGGACGGCGAGACGGCGACGCCGACGCTCCCGTTGAACGTCCGGGCCTCGGCGTCGCAGCCCTCGGCGGCCGGCACCGGCGTGTTCGCCTCGAACAGCAGGTGCGCCCGGCCGGTCGCCGGGTCCTCGAAGAACCACGGGTCCCGGAACGTGTAGGTCATCCCCTCCGACTGCGCCTTCGTCTCGTACCACCGGCCGTCGGGCTCGAACAGCACCTCGTGGCGCCAGGCCCCCTCGAGGGCGAGGCCGTCGCCGGTCGCCGCGAGCCGCCCGCCCGCGGCGACGGCCGGCCGCTGGGTGTACGTGAGGTCGTCGGCGTCGCCGTCGCCGGCCGCCGTGTAGTAGACGTAGACGTCGCCGTCGTCGTACAGTGCGGAGCCGGCCCACTGCCGCTGTCCGAGGGCGCCTCCGTCGAAGACCGGCCCGCCGTCGTGCCACTCGCGGCCGTCCGGCGAGTAGAAGTAGCGTATCTCGGCGGTGTCGTGCCGCTTGCCGGGCAGCAGCGACGCGGGCGCCGACAGCGACAGCGCGACGCGGTAGCCGTCGACCGACGCGACGGCGCCCCGCCTGGTCCGCAGCAGCCACGTGTCCCAGACGTGGACGTCCTCCGCCGGGTCCGTCTCCGGCGGGTCGATGACCGGCGCGACGTTGTCGGCGCGGCGCTCGATGTCGGCGGCCTGCGTCCGGCTCCAGGTCGCGCCGACATCGTCTCTCATACGGGAAATTAACCCGACCGCGAATAAACGCTTTACTCTCCGCCGACGCCGGCCGGGAGCTCGCCGCGGGCGGAAAGCGCCGCCGTCGCCGCCAGCCGGAGTCCGTGGCTCCACCCCAGCGGCGCCGCGCTGTCCGGCGTCCCGTCGTCGAAGGCCTGCTCCGGGAGGAAGCCGGCGTCGGTCGCGAGCGGTCCGTCCGGCAGCAGCAGCTCGTACAGCTCCCGGGCCCGTCGGTCGAACGTCGGCTCCCGGCCCCGACCCTCGAGGAACGCCGACAGCCGGGCACAGGCGACGGCACCCCAGGCCGTCGACAGCGTCCACACCTTCGGGTCGGCCTGGCCGGCGGCCCGCCAGTCGTCGCCCTCGAAGCGGACGAGCCCGGCGACGGCGTCGGTCTCGCGGGACAGCCCCTCGACGGTCGTCCGGACGTGGCGCCGGAGGCGGTCGACGGTCGCCGCCCCGACGTCGACGACCCCGTCGGCGGCGACGACCGCGTCGACGAGCGCGAGCGTCGCGGAGTCGAGCCGGTCGTCGACGGCCCCGTCGTCGAGCCGGAGGGCGTAGCGGTCGCCCGCCCATAGCGCGTCCAGCCCCGCCAGCAGCGCCCGGACCCGGTCGGCCGCCCGGGCGGACGGCGGC
>JAHENN010000247.1 GCA_018609665.1 Haloarculaceae archaeon
ACCGCCGGGACGGCACGACCCGCTGGACCGACACCGACGACGTCGGCGGGCCGGCGGCGCTCGCCGGAGGGTCGCTGTACGTCGCGCCGGGCGACTCCGTCCGCGGGGCCGGGCAGGCGGTCGTCGCCCTCGACGCCCGGAGCGGCGACCGACAATGGACGACGCCGTCGGTGACCGAGGCGGTGTCCGTGCTCGCGGTCGAGGGATCGCTCGTCGTCGGGACGGAGTCCGGCGTGTCGGGGCTCGACGACGCCGACGGCGGCGAGCGCTGGTCGGTCGCGGGGCCGTACGAGCCGGTCCCGGTCGTCGCCGGCGGGCGGCTGTACGCGGCGGAGGGTTCATCGACCACCGGCGATACGGTCGCCTTCCGGCGGCGGAGCGGCACGGACGTCGTCCTGGGACGCGAGCCGTCGGTCGCATGGGAGCGGGACCACGGCGCGCGCCCGCTCGGGGTCGCGGCGACCGACGAGCGAATCCTCGTCGGGCTCTCCCGCTCGTCGAGGGCGGGGGCAGGACCGGTGCTGCTGTGTCACGACCGCGAAACCGGGCGCGTCGAGTGGCAGGTCCCCGCGCCGGACGGCCAGGGCGAACCCGCCCGGGGCGGTCCGCTCGCGGTCGCGGAGGGCCGGTGTGTCGCCGGCTACAGCGACCGCGACGCCGTCTCGGGGACCGACGCCGTCGTCTGCCGGCGGGTCGCGGACGGCGAACGGCTGTGGCGCGTTCCGGCCGACGGTCGCGTCACCGACGTCGCCGTCGTCGGCGACGGCGTCGTCTTCGGAACGGAGTCGGGAACCGTCCGGGCGGTGGACCTCGAGACGGGACGCGACCGGTGGCAGGTCGACGTCGTCGTCCGCGTCCACGCGCTGGCGCCGGTCGACGGAACGGTGTTCGTCGCGTCGGAGGGCGGGCAGGTGTTCGCGGTGCGGTGACCGACCGTCGTCAGTACCGCTCGTCGACGACGCCCGTCTCGGCGAGGTCGTCGACGACGTCGACCTCGTCGGGCGCGACGAGGAGCCGGTCCTTGACGGCGGCCGCCAGCGCGTCGACGTCGGCCTCGCCCTCGACGACCAGCCGGACGTGGTCGGTCGACGCCGGCCGGCTCACCTCCAGGCGGTAGTCGCCGGTGAGGCCGTCGAAGCCCGCGAGAACCGTCCCCAGGGACTCGGGGTAGAGCTTCACGCCCTTGACCTTCAGCCGGCCGTCCGTCCGCCCGATGACGCCGTCCGGGAGGACGACCTCGCCGTCGCGTTCCTCCCACTCGGTGAGGTCGCCCGTCCGGTAGCGGACGAGCGGACAGGCCTCCTTCCGGAGGTGCGTGACGACGAGTTCGCCCCGCTCGCCGTACGGCAGCACCTCGCCGCTGTCGGGGTCGATCACCTCGACGAGGGCGTAGTCGTCGACGACGCGGAGGCCGTCCTCGGCGGTCGTCTCGGCGGCGACCGGGAGGATCTGTCGGGTGCCGAAGTAGTCGACGGCGACCTCGGCGTCCAGCGCGGCCTTCACGTCCTCGCGGAGCCCCGGCACGGAGGTGAACGGCTCGCCGGCCCCGACGAAGACGTCGACGCCCGCGCCGGCGTCGCCGAGCTTCAGCGCGAAGGAGGGGTTGCCGACGATGGCGTCGACGTCGTACTCCGCGACGGTGGCGGCGGCACCCTCGGAGTCGCCCGGCCCGGCCGGCAGCACCTCGGCGCCGAGCGCCTCCAGCCCCCGCTGGAAGATGATGCCCGTCCCGAAGGTGTGGTAGCCGAAGGTGTTGAGCACGCGGTCGCCGGGGTCGATACCGGCGGCCGCCAGCACCGCGGCGTTGGCCTCCGCCTGCCACTCGAGGTCGGCGGCGGTGTCGAAGGTCGGCGCGAGGTCCTCGCCGAGCGGCGTGAAGCACATCATCGCGGCGCCGTCGTACAGCGACCCCTCCGGCGGGTTGGCGTCGTAGTCCTCCTTCAGCTCGGCGGCGGTCAGGAACGGCAGCTCACGGAAGTCGGCCGCCGAGTCGACCGGCCCGACCTCGTCGTAGAGGTCGTAGCCGGCGGCACGCTCCAGCTGCTCGTTCAGGGCGGTCAGGGTCGTCTCGTCCATGTGCGACGGTCGCGTGGCGGAGTGAAAAAACCGCGGCTCAGCCCGGGCCGACGCCGAGGTCGGCGAGCGCGTCGCCGACGGCGTCGCGGTAGGCGGCCCCGTCCGCGAACCCGAGTCGGGAAATCCAGACGTCCTGGTAGGAGGGGTGGAGCACCGGCAGCACCGGCGGCAGTCCGTCCGCCTCGACGGGGTCGAGGACGGTCTCCAGGAACCCGTCCAGTCGCCGGTCCACCGCCGAGAGCAGCGACTCTGTGGCGTGACGCCCCGTCGGGACCACGCAGTCGGGCGCGACCGTCTCCAGTTCGGCGAGCAGGTACGGCCGGCAGTTGGCCCGCTCGGCGGGCGTCGGCTCCCGGTTCGACCCCTCCTCGCCCGCGGGAAAGCACTTGACGGCGTTGGTGAAGTACAGCTCCCCGGGCTCGTAGCCCAGGCCCTCGAAGAGATTCCGGACACGGCGGCCGCTGTGGCTGGCGGTGAAGGCCATGCCGGTGTGGTTGCCGCCCCGCCAGCGGTCGGCCCCGGGGTCGCCGGCGCCGGGGGCCTCGCCGACGACGACGAGCGTCGCCTCGAGGGAGCCGACGCCCCAGGAGATGCGCTCGCGGGCCGCCGCGAGGTCGGCACACCGGCGGCAGTCCGGCGCCATCGGCCGCCGGTCGTCGGGGTCGGGGAACGTCGCCACGCCCGCCCGTCGGCGCGCCGGCCCCCTGGCTCTTGTGCCCCGATGTATAACCAGCATAATACAACATACACCGACATAGGTCGTAATAGCCGAACGCTTAGGTACGTGGGCCGTCTCGCTCCGCGTGCGAATGAGTGACACTCCCACGGAGCCGGACGAAGAGTCGACCGACGGATTGCCCGAATCGCCGCTGGACTCCGACCGGTACGCGCACCTCTCGCTCGACGACGACGCCGTGGTCATCTACGACCGCGAGGAGCCGGAGACGTGGCTGCAGTCCGACTTCGTGGTCGAGATCGGGGCCTGACACTCCGCCAGCGGCAGCACCGCGCCGAAGACGACCGGGACGAAGAACCCGACCACGACGCCCAGCACCTCCATCGTCAAAAGCGCGCTCTCGACGGTCTCCGGCAGCGACGACAGCAGCGAGTGGCCGGCGAACTCTCCGACCACGCCGGCCGCGAACGGGCCGAGACCGGCCAGAAAGCCCGCCTTGGCGATCTTCGCGTGGTCGAGGCTCGGACCTGATCGGCGGCTCATGGCCGCGGGTTGCTGGCTCCCAGTTGAAAAGCCTCCGGGTCGCGGCGGGTCGAAAGGACTATGAGAGCCACCGGCGGAGTGGGGTCCATGCGCGAATTCCTCGTCTCGTCGATCGAACTGCTGGCGTACCTCCTCACGACCGGGCTGCTCGCCGGCGCCGGGCTCTTCGCCGAGGCCACGAGCCTCTCGTACTTCTCGGCCGGCAACCTGAAGTTCTCCGTCTGGCTGGGCCTCGTCGGCCTTGTCGCGCTGTACGCCGCCGTCTCCGTGGGTACCGAGAAGGTGCTCCCCCGGCTCCGGGAGTTCTGACCGGCGTCAGTTCCGCGTCGGGTCCGACTCGCCGGCCGTGACCTCGTCGTCGGGCGTGGCGTGGCCCTCGACGGCCTCTGCGGTGTCGGTGTCCTTCGGCGTGTCGACGTGCCAGCGGTCGACCGACGTCTCGTAGTCGGCCAGCCTGTTCGAGGTCCACATCTTCAACTCGTCGTCGTTGATGTTCACCTCGAAGACGTACCCGTCGTCGCCCCGCCGGAGGTTGGCGCTGACGAGCTCGTTGTCGAAGTAGTACGGCGACACCTGGGTCATGACCTTCTTGTAGACGCTGCCCTCGACCTTCCGGACGGCCTTTCTGGTGGCGGAGTCGGCCGCCCGGGCGACGTAGTTGATGGACTCGCGCCACTCGTCGACGGCCTCGCGGGGCTTCTCGAGGTTCTCGTAGGAGTCGGCCAGCTTCTCGCCGGCGGTCTTGAGGTCCTCGTCGGGCGTCCGACCGGCGCGTTCGCCCTCGCCCTCGTCGATGCTGGCCTGCTCGGCGGTCTTCCGGTTGACGTCCTCGCCCAGCCGCTCGTCGGCCTTCGGGCGCCACTCGTCCCACTCGGCGAGGGCCGCCTCGTCGACGTCGACGTCGACGTCGACGTCGGTGTCCTCCTCGGCGAGGTCCTTCAGCGCCCGGGTGATCCGCTCGCCGTGTTCGACCACGTCGACCCAGCTGCCGCGTATCTTGAACCCGGAGACGCTCTCTTCGGCCTCCATCGGCACCTGGTTCGTCGCCCATCCGCTTAGCTCTTGTCGATGCCTCGGCGGCCGACGGAGGGGGACCGGTTTTAAGCCGGCGGCGGCCCCGGTGTCGGACATGCCCATCGAGGACCGCGACGACGCCCACGTCATCACGCACGCGCTGGCGAAGCACACCGTCTCCGAGCTGCGGTCGGTCGAGACCGGCCAGGTGGCCTTCCGGGAGGGGCTCGTCGAGCTCGGTCGGCTCTGCGGCTTCGAGATCATCGACGGCATGCTGGAGACCGAGTACGTCTCCATCACGACGCCGCTGGCGGAGACCACCGGCGAGGTCGTCAAGGGCCTCGACGACGTCGTCATCGTCAACGTCCTCCGGGCGGCGACGCCGTTCGTCGAGGGGCTCGTCGAGGCGTTCCCGCAGGCCAGACAGGGCGTCATCTCCGCCGGCCGCGACGAGGAGGCCGGTATGGACGACGACGGGAGCTTCCCGATCAGCATCGACTACGTGAAGCTGCCCGACATCGACGAGGACGACACCGTCATCGTCGCCGACCCGATGCTGGCGACGGGGAGCACGATGACCGCCGTCCTGGAGGAGGTCACCGCGATGGGCGACCCCGAGCGGCTGGTCGTCCTGTCGGCCGTCAGCGCCCCCTCCGGGCTCGTGCGGGTGTCCGAGGCGTTCCCCCGGGCCAACGTCATCACCGTCAGCGTCGACGAGCGGCTCGACGAGGACGGCTACATCGTCCCCGGCGTCGGCGACGCCGGCGACCGCGCGTTCGGGACCTGATGCGACCCGACGGGAGCCGATGCGACCCGACGGGGTCGACACCGCCGCTTCGGCTCGAGATACGACGGCCGTCGCGTCGGAACGACCTCCACGCGAACCGCCGACGACCCCCTCGCTTCGGCTGGAGGTCGCCGCCCGCCGGCGGTTTCGCTCCTGTCGAAGCGTCAGACGGGCGCGTGACGCCGCTGGCTTCGGTGCGCATGTGGTGGGGAATCTGTTTTGGGTTTCTGCGAAATGACCCGCAACGCCTCGAAAGCCCTCGGCCGGTTGGCGGACCGCGCTGTCTCCGAAAATCGGAGAGTTTCGTCATCACGAGAGAGCGCCTCGCGCTCTCTCGAACGACTCCGCTCCGATAGGGCCCGCCGCAGCGGCCGCCACCAGGGCGGTCGGCGCAGCCGACTGCCTCGTGCCGTGGCGGTGACGCCGCCACGCTGGCCTCGCCCGCGAGGGCTTTCGAGGTGGTGGCGTGGAGTCAGTAGCCGTCACCACGAGCCACTCGATACATTCCCTGCCCTGAGCGTAGTTCCTCACGCGGAGTCGAGCCTCGCACGACCACTGGTTGCGCTCCGGATCCGGTCCCGGACCGCCGCGGCGTCGGCGGCCGGGACGCGGACCTCGAAGGTCACCGTCGCGGCGTAGTCGGCCTCGAAGTCGACGCCCTCGCTCTCGAGGACGCTCCGGACCGTCCCGGAGTCGTCGTAGTCGACGGTGACGGCGAACGTCTCGTGGGGCCGCCGCTCGACGACCTCGGCGGCGTCGAGGGCGTCCGTGGCCGCCCGCGAGTACGCCCGGACCAGCCCGCCGACGCCGAGTTCCGTGCCGCCGAAGTAGCGGACGACGACGACGGCGACGCTCTCCAGCTCGCGGCCCGCCAGGGTCGACAGCACTGGGTCGCCGGCGCTGCCGGCGGGTTCGCCGTCGTCGGAGGCGTACTCCCGGAAGGGGTCCGCCCGGACCCGGTAGGCCGGGACGTGGTGGCTGGCGTCGGGGAACTCCGCGGCGACCGACTCGACGAACGCCTCCGCCGCGGGGACGTCCTCGACGGGGGCGGCGCGGCCGAGGAACTCCGAGTCCCGGACGGCGAGGCGGCTCCGGCCCGGCGTCGAGAGCGTCCGATAGGCGGCCTCCCCGGACACGTCGGCCCTGCGGCCGCCGCCGGGAAACCCGTTTCGCGTCGGCGAGCCGTCTGCGAGCGTTTATATAGGGCGGCGGCATACGCCGGGCCGATGGAGGTCGGGACGCTCGCGACGTTCGTCGCCGCCGGGGGGGCGAGTCTCTTCATGGCGTGGGCCATCGGCGCCGGCTCCTCGGGGTCGACGCCGTTCGCGCCGGCCGTCGGCGCCAACGCCGTCTCGGTGATGCGGGCCGGCTTCTTCGTCGGCATCCTCGGGCTGCTCGGCGCCACGCTGCAGGGCGCCAACGTCACCGAGGCGGTCGGCCGGGAGCTGGTCGTCGGGGTGACGCTGTCGCCCGTCGCTGCCATCGTCGCGCTGACCATCGCGGCCGTCCTCGTCGCGGTCGGCATCTTCACCGGCTACCCGGTCGCGACGGCGTTCACGGTCACCGGCGCCGTCGTCGGCACCGGGCTGGCGCTGGGCGGCGGCCCCGCCTGGGGGAAGTACTACGAGATACTGGCGGTGTGGACGCTGACGCCGGTGGTCGGCGGCGGCGTCGCCTACGGCACCGCGCGGCTCCTCCGCCGCGGCGAGGTGCCCGAGCGGGTCGCGGTGCCGGCGCTGGCCGGCCTCGTCGGCGCGGTGCTGGCGAACGTGGAGTTCGTCCTGCTGGGGCCGCCGGGCGAGGCCGCCGCCGTCGCCGGGACCGTCGGCGGCGGTCCCGCCGGGCGGG
>JAHENN010000248.1 GCA_018609665.1 Haloarculaceae archaeon
GTCGCCGGCGTCGGCGAGGCCCGCGACGTGCCGATTCCGGAGCTGCCGCTGGCGCAGTTCCGGCAGGTGACGGAGACGAACGTCCACGGCGCCTTCCACACGACCCGGGCGGCGCTGCCGGCGCTGCGGGCCGCGGAGGGGGCGCTCGTCTTCGTCGGCAGCTACAAGGGCCGGTATCCGAGCACGGCGACGCCGGTGTACGCGGCCTCGAAGTGGTGGCTGCGCGGGTTCGCGAGGAGCGTCGCCGGCCGGGTCGGCCCGGACGGCGTCGGCGTCACCGTCGTCAACCCCACGGGCGTGACGACGCCGTTCGGCTCGGAGTTCCGCGAGGAGCCCAACGAGACCGCCCTCGACGACGAGACGACGCTGGACGCGGCGGACGTCGCCGACGCCGTTCTCTACGCCGCCGGGCAGGAGCCGCCGGCGACGGTGACGGAGCTGAACCTCGACCGCCGGGATGTTCTCTCGCGGTTCTGACCGTCAGTCCAGCCGGCGGGCCAGCGCGGCGAGTCCGAGGCCCGCCGCCCCCGCGACGACCCCGAGACCGGCGCCGTCGGCGGCCGTCGGGTCGGTCGCGTCCGTCGCCTCCGTCTCGTCGGGTGCCTCCGTCGGCGTGGACGACGCGACGGTCGGGAACGTGTAGACGGCCGCGGCCGCCTCGGGGTCGTCGGCCGAGCGGTCCCGCCAGCCGCTGGCGACGACGTGGTCGCCGGCGCGCCGTGCGGTCCAGAACTCGGTCGTCTCGTCCCGCCAGGCCCCGAGTTCGCGGGGCGCCGTCGGGTCCGAGACGTCGTGGACGCGGACGCCGCCGCGGTACCACGACGTGTAGAGGCGGTCGCCGACAAAGTCGAAATTGTGCGCCGTGGTCCAGGTGCCGTCGAGCGTCGGGTCGTCGGTCGGCGGCGCGTCGATCCGGGCGAGCCGCTCGCCGGCCTCGTGGTTCCACAGCTCGACGCCGCCGACGGCCGAAATCGGCGCCTCGGGGTCGGTCGCCCACGCCTCCTCGTTGAGCGCGAGCACCGGGTCGTCGGCGCCGCGCGGGGCCGCGAAGTGGTCGTTGCCGGGCAGCGTGAACGTCGCCTCGCGCCGTTCGCCCCGGCCGAGGTCGGCCAACGCTTCGGGGTCCCGCCCCCGGAGGCCGGTCACGGCCGTCGGGTCCGTCGGGTCGGAGACGTCGACGAGCCACGTCCCGGCCTCCAGGTACGGGCAGTAGGCGACGCCGTCGACGACGGTGACGTCGTGCAGCTGCCGGAGACCCGGGTCGACGTCGGCCCAGCGGTCGTCGGCGTCGAGGACCGACCACCGGCCGACCGTCTCGCCGGTCGCGAGGTCGACACAGACGAGCGGGTTCCGGTCGCCGTCGTTGCCGCAGAGGTACAGCGTCTCGTCGTCGAGGTCGACGTTGTGGTTGTAGAAGGGCGTCTCGTGGACGGCGAGTCGCTCGGGAGCCGCGGGGTCGGAGACGTCGAAGACGGCGGCCGCGCGGAGGCCGTCGACGGGGTTCGCCGGCCCCGCGACGGCGTAGCGGTCGCCGTACAGCTTCCCGTCCTGGACGCCCGTCAGCGGCCCGTCGGGGTGGTCGGCGAGCAGCCCGCGGCGCTCGGCGAGCAGCGTCGGGTCGGTCGGGTCGGCGGTGTCGACCGTCGCGAAGCCGTCGGTCGTCGCGACGTAGGCGACGTCGTCGTCGACGACCAGCTCCTTCGCGCCGGGGACCGACAGCCGGCCGAGCGGTTCGAGGGCGTCCGCCGCGGCCCGGCCGACCGCCGACCCCAGCAGCGTCGTGGCCCCCGCACGGAGGGCGTCCCGTCGTCGCATCGCCGGCGCTACGGCGGCGACACATCTATCGGTTTCGCCGCTCCGGCGCGGAGGGCGGCCGCGGCGGCGGTCGGCGGGACCCCGCGCGGTTGGGGGCTCGAAAGCGGACGTGGATTCATGTGCGTGGCCCGTCTATTGCGGTCGATGCACGACGCCGACCGCGGGCAGTTGCTCGTCATCTTCGGGCTCATCATCGCGGTAAGCTTCGTCGCGCTCGCGGTGGCGCTCAACGCCGCCATCTTCAGCGAGAACCTCTCGACGCGGGAGAGCGTCGACTCCGAGGAGGCGGCCGCCTACGCCGCCGACGCCCGGTCGGCGGCCGGGGACGCCTACGACGAGACGAACGACGGCGGCGCCGCGAACGCCACCGCCGCCGGGACGGAGTTCGGCGACCTCATCGGGGAGTGGGCGGACGCCCGCCAGCGGGAGGCCGCCGCCGAGGGCGCGGACTTCCGGCTGAACCGGACGGCCCACATCGGCTGGCGGCTCGAGCAGACCGCCGACCGCTCGTTCGCCCCCGCCGACGACGACGACGCAGCCAACTGGACGGTCGCCGCCGACGCCCGCGACGTCGCCGGCTTCCGGCTGAACGTGACGCGGGCGGACCTCTACGACGGGACGCTCGGTGCCGACACCATCGACGACGAGGCGTTCCGGGTCAACGTCTCCAACGGCACCGTCGACTGGGAGCTGTACGTCTTCAGGGACACCGGCAACTCGACCGTCGTCGTCTACGGGGGCGACCCGACCTCTCCGGACGACCTCGGGGACCTGCTGTCGGCGCCGGAGAGCTGTGCGGCGACGACCGACCGGGCGGTCGTCGATTTCCGGGCGGCGACGCTCGACGGCAGCGACTGCGACGCGCTGGTCTTCGACGACGACCTCGAGGGGAACGTCTCGATCCGCTACGAGAACGTCCAGAACAGCACCCGCGAGCGGGTCAACGGCACCTACCGGGTCGTCGTCAACGGCTCCGACGCCGTCGCCACCGCCGGCGGCGAGCCGACGCGGTTCAACGCCACCGGCGACCCGTCGCCGACGGCGGCGGGGGTCGTCTACGCGGTCTCCTACGACACCCACTACCGGCGCAACGACGTGGTCCACGACCGGGCGGGCCGGCACGCCCCGCGGGCGGATGCGTACTGACGGCCCCGACCGACAGGGTTTCGTTCCGCCGGTCCGTGTGGACGGATAATGACCGACGACATCGTCGTCCGGGGTGCCTCCGAGCACAACCTCGAGGACGTCGACGTGTCGATTCCACGCGAGGAGTTCACCGTCGTCACCGGCCTGTCGGGGTCGGGGAAGTCGTCGCTGGCCTTCGAGACGATCTACGCCGAGGGCCAGCGCCGCTACATCGAGTCGCTGTCCGCCTACGCCCGCAACTTCCTGGGGCAGATGGACAAGCCGCAGGTCGAGAACGTCGAGGGGCTGTCGCCGGCCATCTCCATCGACCAGAAGAACGCCGCCAACAACCCCCGCTCGACGGTCGGGACCGTCACCGAACTCCACGACTACCTCCGGCTGCTGTACGCCCGCGTCGGGACGCCGCACTGCCCGGAGTGCGGCCGCGAGGTCGGCGAGCAGTCCGCCCAGCAGATGGTCCGGCGGCTGCTGGAGCTGCCGGAGGGCACCCGCGCGAAGCTGTGTGCGCCAATCGTCCGCGACCAGAAGGGCGCCTTCGAGGACCGCTTCGAGACGCTCGTCAGTGAGGGGTACACCCGCGTCGAGGTCGACGGCGAGGAGTACGACCTCGCGACGGAGACGCCCGACCTCGACGAGAACTACGACCACACGGTCGACGTGGTGGTCGACCGGGTGAAGCTCCGCGAGGAGGACCGTTCCCGCATCACCGACTCCGTCGAGACCGCACTCGAGGAGGCCGACGGCGTGCTGAAGATGGTGCTGCCCGACCCGCCCGAGGGCGTCGACGTCGGCAGCGAGTCCCGCTCGACGGGCGACCTGGCCGGCAGCGACGACGACCGCGCGGTCGTCGAGTTCTCCGAGGAACTCGCCTGCACCCACTGCGGCATCGACCTCCCGGAGATCGAGACCCGGTCGTTCTCGTTCAACTCCCCGCACGGCGCCTGCCCGGAGTGCGAGGGCATCGGCGAGACCAAGGAGGTCGACGAGGAACTGGTGGTACAGGACCCCGCCAAGCCGATCAAGGACGTCTTCGAGGCCTGGAGCTACAGCCGGTCGTACTACCGGACGCGGCTGGATTCGGTGGCCGACCACTTCGGCGTGAGCGTCGAGACGCCGTTCGAGGAGCTCGACCCCGGGGTGCAGGAGGCGTTCCTCTACGGCACCGACGAGCAGGTGGTCTTCGAGCGCCGGACGAAGAACGGCACCCGGCGCAAGGAAAAGCGGTTCGAGGGCGTCATCCCGAACCTCCAGCGGCGGTACGTCGAGACCGACTCCGACGGCACCCGCGACCACATCGAGAACTACATGGCGACGACGACCTGCCCGGCCTGCGACGGGACGCGGCTGAAGCCGGAATCGCGTGCCGTCCTCGTCGGCGACACCGCCATCACCGAGGTCAACCGGATGTCCATCGGCGACGCCCTCGAGCACTTCGAGGGGCTGGACGCCGACCTCGACGCCCGCGAGCGGACCATCGCCGAGGAGATCCTGAAGGAGATCCGCGACCGGCTGGGGTTCATGGAGGAGGTCGGCCTGGAGTACCTGACCCTCGACCGGGAGGCGGCGACGCTGTCGGGCGGCGAGAGCCAGCGCATCCGGCTGGCCACGCAGGTCGGCTCCGGGCTCGTCGGCGTGCTGTACGTGCTCGACGAGCCGTCGATCGGCCTCCACCAGCGGGACAACGACCGCCTGCTGGACACGCTGGAGGGACTGCGCGACCTGGGCAACACGCTGCTGGTCGTCGAGCACGACGAGGCGACGATGTGGCGGGCCGACAACGTCATCGACATGGGCCCCGGCCCCGGCAAGCGCGGCGGCGAGATCGTCGCCAACGGTGACGTCGAGGCGGTGATGGACGCCGACGACTCCGTGACCGGCGACTACCTCGCCGGCCGCCGGACCATCGAGGTGCCCGACGACCGGCGGGAGCCCGACGGCCACCTCACCGTCCGCGGCGCCCGCCAGCACAACCTCGAGGACCTCGACGTCGCGTTCCCGCTGGGCTGCTTCACGGCGATCACGGGCGTCTCCGGCTCCGGGAAGTCGACGCTGCTGCACGAGATACTGTACAAGGGGCTGGTGCGGCGGATGAACGACACCGACGTCAACCCCGGCGAGCACGACGCCATCGAGGGCATCGACGAGATCGAGACCGTCCGGCTCATCGACCAGTCGCCCATCGGCCGGACGCCCCGCTCGAACCCGGCGACGTACACCGGCGTCTTCGACCACATCCGGGAGCTGTTCGCCGAGACGAAGCTCGCCAAGCGGCGCGGCTACGCGAAGGGCCGCTTCTCGTTCAACGTCAAGGGCGGCCGGTGTGAGTCCTGCGGCGGCCAGGGCACCGTCAAGATCGACATGAACTTCCTGTCGGACGTCCACGTCCCCTGCGAGGAGTGCGACGGGGCCCGCTACAACGACGAGACGCTGCAGGTCACCTACAAGGACGCGACCATCGCGGACGTCCTGGACATGGAGGTCGACGAGGCCCACGAGTTCTTCGAGGGCCACACCGGCATCCGGCGGCGGCTGAAGCTGCTGCAGGACGTCGGGCTGGGCTACATGCGGCTCGGCCAGCCGTCGACGACGCTGTCCGGCGGGGAGGCCCAGCGCGTGAAGCTCGCCGAGGAGCTCGGCAAGCGCGACGCCGGGGACGCGCTGTACCTGCTGGACGAGCCGACCACCGGCCTCCACAGCGAGGACGAACGGAAGCTCATCGACGTGCTCCACCGGCTGGTCGACGAGGGCAACACCGTCGTCGTCATCGAACACGAGCTGGCCCTGGTGAAGAACGCCGACCACGTCGTCGACCTCGGGCCGGAGGGCGGCGAGCACGGCGGCGAGCTGGTGGCGACGGCCACCCCCGAGGCGGTCGCGGAGGTCGACGCCTCCCACACCGGCCGCTACCTCCGGGACCTGCTGCCGGGCATCGACCTAGAGGGGCCGCGGAGCGACCGGACGTCGGCGGCGGCCGCCGACGACGACTGACGGGCGGCCGCCACCGGATTTATGTCGGCCGTCGGCGACGTGTCGACATGGTCGTCGCCGGGGCAGCGGACGTCGGGCTCGTGGCCGCCGGCCTCGTGCTGGTCTTTTTCGGCGCGGCGCTGTCGGTGTACGCGGTCGCGCTCGTCGGCTTCCTCCTTGGAGCCGGCGGCGCCTACACGGTCGCGCCGGCGCTGCTCGGGACGGTCGGGTCGGAGGGACTCGTCGGCCTCGCCGTCGTGGTCGGCGCCGGCGGCCTGCTGGGGGCGGCGCTGGCCTACGTGGCGCTGTCCTTCGCGACGGCGGTGCCGTCGGCCGTCGTCGGCGCCTACGTCGGCCTCGCGGTCGTGGCGCCGGTCGTCACCGACGGCGGGCTGCTCCGGTATCCGCTGGCGGCGCTGGGCGGGCTCGCCGGCGCCGTGGCGGGGGTGACGCTGACGAAGTTCGCGCTGATGTTCGTCACGTCGTTCCTCGGGGCGGCGCTGGCCTCGGGGGCGCTGTCGGCGTCGGCGTTCCGGGCGGCCCGCGAGGGGCCGACCGTCGAGCCGCTGCTCGTCGAGCCGCTGGCGACGACGCCCGTCGCCGGCGCCGCGGTGCCGCTGTTCGCTGCGCTGTTCGTGGCGGGACTGCTGTCGCAGCTGGGGCTGTTCCGGGTCGGCTGGGTGACCAGGCTGGCCGCGGTGCTCCCCGGGGCGCGGGCGCTCGACAGCAAGGGAGGCTGACCCCGGGCGAGCCGGGGCGGTCGCGCAACTTACAGGTCGCGCGGCTGGACCGTCTTCCGGTCGTTCTCCTCGGCGCGCCGGGCGGCGTCGTCGAGGAGCTCCTCGACCTCGTCGTCGAGGGCGTCGTAGAAGTCCGAGGCGACGTTCATGTCATCGAGCGCTTCCTTCACCGCGGCTTTGACGATCAGGTCTGCCATACACGTCGCGATTCACCGGGCGTCCTTATATAAGTTCCCGTTTGAGGGCGGCGTGGCCGCTTCTACCGGCCGATTAGCGCCGGAAAATCGGGGGCCCGGGAGAGGGGACGGTCGTGCCCGCCGTCGCGGCGCCGGCACCCGACAGTTTCGTACTCGCGCGGACGAAGACGGCAGTATGCGCGAGATACTGGAGGCGGTCGCGGCGGGAGAGCTGTCGCCGACGGAGGCGGAGGGCGAACTGAAGGGGTACGCCCGGACGGCAGCGGGGCGGTTCGACGCGGCACGGGAGGGCCGCAGCGGGGTGCCGGAGGCGGTGCTGGCGGAGGGCAAGACCGCCGACGAGGTGGCGGCGATGACCGCCGGCGCCGTCGAGACGACGGGCCACGCCCTGGTGACGCGCGCCGACGACGACGACGTCGAGGCCTGCCGCCGCCGGCTCGCCGAGACCCACCCCGACGCCGACCTGACCCGCGACGACCGCGCCCGGACGCTCGTCGTCCACGCCCCCGACTACGAGCCGCCGGCGCTCTCGGCGACGGTGACGGTGGTGACGGCCGGCACCTCCGACGCCGCCGCGGCGGGGGAGGCCGCCGCCGTCGCCGAGGAGATGGGCGCGACCGTCGACGTCGTCGAGGACGTCGGCGTCGCCGGGCTGACGCGGCTGCTGGACCGGCTCGACGACCTGCGGGCCGCCGACGTCCTGGTCGTGGCGGCCGGCCGCGAGGGGGCGCTGCCGACGGTCGTCGCCGGCCTCGTGGACGTGCCGCTCATCGGACTGCCGGTGTCGAACGGCTACGGCCACGGCGGCGCCGGCGAGGCCGCCCTCGCGGGCATGCTGCAGTCCTGTACCCCCATCACGACGGTCAACATCGACGCCGGCTTCGCCGCGGGCGCACAGGCGGGCCTCGTCGCCCGCGCCGTCGCGGCCGCCCGGGAGGGGTGAGGCGGGGGTGCCCCGTCCGAGGGGTATATGTGGATAGAGACCCTTTCACACGATGCCGACACGACGTCGGCGGCCAGAATGCCCAGGTGTGACCACTGCGACGCGCACGTCTCGGACCGATTCGCCCGGGTGTTCGCGGACGAGGGTGGGCAGGTGTACGCGTGCCCGAACTGCTCCGCGAACGCCGGCATCGCCGAGGTCTCGAGGGACCGTGCGCACGAGTCGCGGCCGGACGGCCGGTGAACCGTGTTCCAACCACAGGGTGCCCCCCGTTCTCGTGACCGGTGACCACCACGTCTACGTGCTGGAGTGCGCCGACGGCTCGCTGTACACCGGCTACACGACCGATGTCGAGCGGCGCGTGGCCGAACACGACGCCGGCGAGGGCGCGAAGTACACCCGCGGCCGGACGCCGGTCGAACTCGTCCACGTCGAGTCGTTCGACTCGCGGTCGGCGGCCATGCAGCGGGAACACGCGATAAAGGGGCTCTCCCGCGCCGCGAAGGAACGGCTCGTCGCCGGCGACTGACCGCCGGCCGGAGACCCACGGATTCTTGCCGCCGGTGGCGCAACGTCTGGTATGGTACTGGAGACGGGCGCATCCGCCCCCGACGTGACGGCGCTGAACCAGGACGGCGACGCGGTGTCGCCGGCGTTCGACGAGGCCGCGGTCGTCTACTTCTACCCCCGGGACGGGACGCCGGGGTGTACGCTGGAGGCCCGCGAGTTCGAGGCCGACATCGAGTCGTTCCGCCGGGCCGGCGTCACCGTCTACGGCGTCTCGACGGACGACGTCGACTCCCACCGCGAGTTCGCCGACGAGGAGGACCTCTCGTTCGACCTGCTGGCGGACCCCGACGCCGAGGTGGCCGACGCCTTCGACGTCGACACACGGGGAGAGTTCGTCGACCGGGTGACGTTCGTCGTGGCCGACGGCGAGGTGCAGGCGGTCATCGACGCCGACGACGCCCGGCCCGAGGGCCACGCCGCCGACGTGCTCGAGGCCGTCCGGCGCGTCGAGGAGTGACGGCGGTCGTGGCGGCAGGCACGTCCGCGT
This sequence comes from Haloarculaceae archaeon, assembly GCA_018609665.1. Taxonomy (GTDB): domain Archaea; phylum Halobacteriota; class Halobacteria; order Halobacteriales; family Haloarculaceae; genus Natronomonas. Next base: position 8,866 of record JAHENN010000248.1, read on the forward strand.
GGAGTCGCCACTGACGGACCACGGTCGACGGTGATTCCACCGTTCGCCCGTCGCTGTCCGGAGTGTGGCCACCGGGGGCCCAGCCGCGAGTTCGACGCCGCGGACGACGCGCGACGCGTCGAGTGTCCCGCCTGCGGCCACCGCTTCGACCCCGTCGAGCACCCCCGGCTGAACTGACCGGGGGGCTCGCCGCTAGATGTGGGTTTCGATACGGTCGGCCGCCCGTTCTGTCGCCGTCCCCCAGCCGTCCGGCCGCTCGCCGCCCCGCTTCGGCGGGTCGACGTCGAGCGTCAGCGGCGTGTACTCGACGCGGTCGAGGGTCGTCGCGACCCGCTCGCCGACGAACTCGGCGTTGGCCCGCTTCGAGGAGACCCCGCCCGACTGCAGGTCGTAGTAGCCGGTGAACAGCTGGACGACGTGGACGCGACCCCGGTCGCCGTCGGCGAGGTGTCTGAACAGCGCGACCGTGTTGTTCGCGGGGTCGGCGCGCCGCCACTCGAGTTCGACGAACAGCTCGGGCGTTCCGGCGCCGGCGACGTCGACCGGCGTGCGGCCGAGATACCGCTCGGTCGTCCACTCGTGGGTCGGCAGCCGCTCGGCGAGAGCCTCGCGGAGACGGTCGGCGGCGTCGTCGGCGAACTCGCCCACGAGCCCGAGCTCGTGGGCGGTCGACAAAAGCTCGGCGCCAGGTACCGGCGGCCGCGTCGGATGTCGCCTACTCCTGGATGTCGATTGCGGGCCGGCCGGGTTCGGCGTCGCCGGCGTCGCCGGGCGCCTCCCCGGCGCGCAGCACGCGCACCTCGGCGTCGAACTCCCGCTCGAGGAGCCAGGCGGCCGCCCGCAGCGTCTCGTGCTCGACGGCCGGCGGCAGCGTCTCCTGCAGCGCCTCCCGCTCGGCCTGCAGGTCCTTGGCGTAGTCGGCGGCGGCCTCGCCGTGGCGCTGGATGTCTCCCCGGCCCATCAGCTCGCCGACGAGGTTGTCGGCGTCGCTGTCGAGGGCGACCCGCAGGGCCTCGTGCTTCCAGTCGGGGGCGACGACGACGTCGATGCGCTCGGGGTCGTCGATGCCGGCGACGTCGCTGATCTCCCGGACGTCCTCGCGGGTGTTCTCGACGAGCAGGCGGCGCCGCTCGGCGGTCTCGCGGTCGGCGTCGGAGTCGGGCCAGTCGGCGTCGACGAGGAAGCCCTCGCGGCCGAGTTCGTCCCACAGCTCCTCGCAGAGGTGCGGCGCGACCGGCGCCAGCAGCTTCAGCGCGACCTCCAGGCCCCGCTCGAAGACCGCCGGGTCGACGGCGGTGTAGTCGCGGTAGCTCCGCAGCGTGCCGACGAGGTCCCGGGCCTCCCGCAGCGCGGTGTTGAACGTCAAGTCGTCGTACTCCTCGGTGGCGACGGCGACGGCGGCGTCGATTTCGCGGTCGACGTGGGCGGCGGCGCCACTGCGGGCGCCGTCGGCCCGCCGGGGGTCGGCCTCGACGTCGCCGGCCGCGAACGCCTCGACGGTCGCCTTCAGCCGCGTCAGGAAGGTGTTCGCCGACCGGACGCCCTCCTCGGTCCAGTCGAAGTCCCGCTCCGGCTGGGCGGCCTGCATGATGAACAGCCGGGCGGTGTCGGCGCCGTACTCCTCGACGA
>JAHENN010000249.1 GCA_018609665.1 Haloarculaceae archaeon
GGCGACGGCTGCCCAGACCGCTCCGGCCCCGGCGCCGTCGCCGTCGGTCGACGCTGGCGTCGCCGTTGCCGCCGGCGACTCCCCGGCGTCCGCCGTCGACGGGTCGTCGCTATCTGCCGCCGACGGGTCGTCGCCGTCTGCCGTCGACGTGCCGCCGACGTCCGCCGCCGTCGTGACGAGCGAGGACTCCTCGGGGGTGGGCGTCGGCGTCGGTCCCGCCGTCGGGAACTTGACCCCGAAGACCGTGCTCACCGCGGAGCCGCCGGCGGTGACGGGCGCCGTCGAGTCGGCATCGAACTCGTCGCCGCCGGCGTGGACGACCGCCGCCAGGAGCGTCTCGTTTCCGGCCGTCGACAGGAACGCCTCGTCGAGCTCGACGGTGACGTTGTCGTGGACCCCGGCCGACAGCTCGGCGACGCCGACCGCTTCGCCGATGTCCTCGTCGTCGACGTTCGCGCCGGAGTCGGCGTCGACGGCGTGGACCGCGAGGTAGCCGTCCTCGGCGAGTTCGACCCGGCGGACAGTAACTGTACCGTCGGTCGAATTCTGTGGGCTGAACCTCTGGGCGGCGACGTTCGTCGCGCCCGCGGCTCGCTCGACGGTCAGTTGCGTGCCGGCCGGTCGGCCGAACGCCGTATCCATCGGGTCCTCCTCGGGATCGAACCCCTCGCCGGACGCCTCGCTGTGGAGGACGACCCAGACGTCCCGGCTGTCCGCCACCTCGCTCCAGGCGTCGTCGTCGAAGGTGACGGTCGTGTCGGTCCGGAAGGCGGTCTCGTCGGAGGCCCGGTGGTAGCCGAGCACCTCTCCCGGTTCGCCGCCGTCGTCGGCCCGGACGACGACCCAGGAGCCGGCGTCGGCGAACTCCCACTCCTGCTGTATCGTCCCGTCTGCCGACCGCTGGTCGTCGGCCTCCACGCCGGAGACGTGGGCGGCGGCCGGCACGACGGCCACGCACAGCAGGACGAGGGCGGCGACCGACAGCGCCGTCGCGGTCGCACGCGTCCGTCCCATCTACACGGTGTAGGTGACGGAATCCATCTCGAGGAAGGCCCGCTCGTAGCCGCGGTGGCGGGCGACCTGCGGCGGCGTCACCGGCGTCACCGTTATTTTGTCGCCGGACTCTATGCCGTCGACGGCCGCGCCGTAGTGGTAGTTCAGCTCCGGGTCCAGCGTCCGCCGGAGCGGTCCCTCGAACACCGTCTCGCCGCCCCGCTCGACGGTCGCCTCCAGCCCCGCGGCCGGCAGGGTGTACCCGTTGTACCGGGTCCGGGCCGACACCGCGAGGTACGTCTCCGCATTGACCGGCGGGTCCTCGCGGACCGCGAGCAGCGGCAGCACGGCGTCGTCGGTCCGCCCGGTCCCGACCAGCTCGCCCGGAAGCGACCCCGGCGCCGGCAGGGTGCCGTCCGGCATCATCATGTCCATCGGCTTGACGGCGCCGGGCTCGCCGAACTTATCGAGCTCGCGGACCTGCTCGTCGATGGACCGCCGGGTCTCGTCGTCGAATGTGATGCCGACGGTCGCGGTCGTTGGGTCGCCGAATCGACCCTCGAAGGCGCCCGTCCGGCGGATGTTGAGCCCGCCGACGGTGACCCGGACGTCGTAGCTCCCGTCGCCGTCCAGCGCGAAGTTGGCGCCGTAGTGAAAACCCATCGGCTGGGAGAGCATCGGGTAGATGACCTGCTCGTCGAAGGCGCCGCCCTCCGGGGCGATCTCGACGGTCAGGCCCGTCTCCGGGACGACGATGTCCGTCTCGGGGTCCCAGACGGTCGCCATCAGGTGCAGGGAGTCGCCCTCCTCCCGCGGTTCCTCCTTCCGCTCGTCGCCGACCATCCGCCAGAACCGGTGGGGCGCGGAGTACATGACCGCGACCCTGAGGTCGCCGGCATCGGCGGTCCCCTGCATCGCCATGCCGTCGGTGAACTGCTGGACGTAGACGCCGTCGTGGCGCCCGTCGCCTCCGGTCGGCGTCGACCCGCCGCCGGCCGCCTCCTGCTCGCCGCCGGCTGCCTCCTGATTGCCGTCGTCGTCCCCGCCGATACAGCCGGCCAGCACCCCCGTCGAGAGGGTGCCGATTCCGGCGCTGATGAAGTCCCGACGTCGCATTACCGAACGATACGCCCCGGCGTGTTATTGCTTTGTGGTACGCCGCTCTAGCGGCCGTTGGAAATGTGACCCGAATCGCCGCCGCCCGACCGTCCGGTCAGATGTCCAGCTCGACCTCCTCCTCGTCGTAGAGCTCCTCGAAGTCGAGGCTCCGGTCCCGCGCGGCGAGCGCCCGCTCGATCTCGCGCTCGCGGCGCTGCTGGCGCTTCGTCCTGCCCTTCCGTTCGCGGCCTCGCTTCGTGTCCGGCATAGGCATGCGTATGTATACCATCCACACACATATGCGTGACGCCGGCGGTCGCCCTCGCCGGTCAGACCGGCGGCCTGCCGGCCAGGTCGTCGCGGTCGTGCGGTGCCTCGAAGTCCGGGTCGGGGCCCGCCGGGACGATGCGCTTCGGGCTGACGTCCGGGTGGGTCGTGTAGTAGTGCTCCTTGATGTGGCCCATGTGCGTCGTCTCGCCGAAGCCGGGCGTCTGGTAGAGGTCCCGGAGGTACGGCCACAGGTTGTCGTACTCGCGGATGAGCCGGCGGTTGCACATGAAGTGGGTGTGGTACACCTCGTCGAACCGGACCAGCGTCGTGTACATCGCGATGTCGGCCTCGGTCAACCGCTCGCCGGCGAGATACCGCTGGTCGGCCAGCACGTCGTCCCATCGGTCGAGGGCGTCGAACAGCTCCGCGACGGCCCCGTCGTAGGCCTCCTGGGTGTCGGCGAAGCCCGTCCGGTAGACGCCGTTGTTGATCGGCTCGTATATTTCGTCGAGAATCCGGTCGATGTCGTCCCGCAGGTCGGCCGGCGCCAGGTCGACGCCGTTGCCCAGGTCGGCGAACCGCGTCGTCAGCAGCCGCATGATCTCGCGGGACTCGTTGTTGACGATGGTGTCCTCCCGTTTGTCCCACAGCACCGGCACCGTCACGCGGCCGGTGTAGTCGTCGTCGGCGGCGACGTACAGCTCGCGGAGGTAGTCGGCGCCGTTGACGGAGTCGGCGGTACAGCCCTCCTTCTCGGGGGTGAACTGCCAGCCGCCCTCGTCGCGGTACGGGTCGACGTAGTCGACGGTGATGGCGTCGTCGAGCCCGAGGAGCTTCCGGGTGATGAGCGTCCGGTGGGCCCACGGACAGGCCCGGCAGACGTAGAGGTGGTACCGCCCGGCCTCGACGTCCTCCGGCGCGACGGTGTCGCGGAAGCTGGTCGTCTGTCGGTCGAACTCGCCGTCGTCGTTGGTGGCCTCGTATTCGGTTACCCACTCGCCGTTTACGAACTGATTCATCGTACCGACCGTAGGGCCTCTCGACGCATATGCTCCCCGGCGGTACCGCGTACTTGCCTCCACTCCGGGCGCGTTTCCGGCCTCTCGCGTCCGCCCGTGCCGGCGACGTGCCGACGCCCCGGCGACCGCACGGAAACGCCGGCCGGGTGAATCACAACGCTATTGAGGAGCCTCACCTAACGCCGAACATGGTCACGACGGTGGGCATCGTCGGCGGGGCGATGCTGACGCTGGTGGCGGTCGTCCTCCACCTCTCGGAGGGCTCCGACTGGCAGCCGAGAGAGGACATCTCCCAGGACGTCATCGAGAAGCGGGCGGAGTCGGTGCCGGAAACCGACTTCGCGGAGCCGTCCAACCGGACGCTCGGCGGCGGCGGCGCGGTCGCGGCCGTCGGCGGCGCCGAGGCCGCCGGCGAGGGCGAACTCACCGAGGAGGACGAGGGCGACGACAGCCCCGCGGCCATCCCCGACGACGAGGCGACGACCTTCGAGGTCGAGTACGCCAAGGAGGGCGAGACCATCGAGGTCAAGGAAAACGAGACGCTGCTGGAGGCCGGCGAGGGCGAGGACTGGGACCTGCCGTACGCCTGCCGAGAGGGCCAGTGCATCTCCTGTGCGGGCCACATCGCCGACGGCGGCCACGCCGAGGACTACGTCGAACACCACACCAACCAGATGCTCGGCGAACCCGAACTCGAGGAGGGGTACACCCTCACCTGCGTCGCCTACCCGACCGACGACCTGACCCTCGAGACCGGCGA
>JAHENN010000250.1 GCA_018609665.1 Haloarculaceae archaeon
CACCCGGGGGGCGACCTCTACGACGCCGCGGCAGACCGGACCGGCCTGGCGGGTGACGAACGATGCCTGCGCGAGGTCGCCCCCCCCGTCGAGACGGTCGCAGAGCGGGGCGGCTATCGGCTGCTCCGGGCGACACGGCAGGAGCGACCATCCCCGCCGGAGTACGTCTCCTGCCGCCGCCTCGAACCGACCGTCGACGGCGTCGACCTGTCGCTCCGGACGGTCCCCGGCGTGTTCGCCGCAAAGCGGCTCGACGCCGGAACACGTCTCCTGATGGAGACGGCGGGCGTGTCCGACGGCGAGCGCGTGCTGGACCTCTGCTCGGGGTACGGCGCGGTGGGGGCCTACGCCGCCAGCGTCGCCGACTGCGAGGTCCACCTCAGCGACGACGACAGGGTGGCGACGACCTGTGCGGAACGGAGCCTCGAGGCGACTGGCGTCGACGGTACCGTCGTTACGGCCGACTGCATCCGGGGCGTCTCCGACCGGACATTCGACCGGGTCCTGTGTAACCCGCCGACACACGCGGGCGACGGCGTCCTCTCGACGCTGTTTGCCGGCGCCCACGACGTCCTCGCCGCCGACGGCGAACTCCGCCTCGTCCATCACCGGTCGCTAGACCTCTCCGCCCACCTCGCGCCGTTCAGTGCGGTCGAACGTCGGCGGACCGGCGAGGAACATGTCGTGCTCGTCGCGCGACCGGGGGGCCGAGGCTCGTAGCTACGGGTCCTCTCAGTACCGCACCTCGAAGCCGGACAGCCCCTCGGGCGGTTCGTACTCCACTTCGACGTCCTCGACGTCGGCGCGCGGACTGCCGGTGTGACACCACTCGACCATCGACTCGACGTCGGATTCGTCGCCCTCGAAGACGGCCTCGACGCGGCCGTCGTCGAGGTTCCGGACCCAGCCGTCGACGCCGCGCTCGCGGGCGGCGTCGCGGGTGTTCGCGCGGTAGTAGACGCCCTGCACCGTGCCGGAGACGAAGACGTGTGCCCTGACGCGGTCGGACATGCGCGGTCCTTCTCGCCGCCGGACAAAAGTCTCCGGGACCGTCGGCGCCGGGGGCGGTACGGGGGGTCAGCCGTTGTTGCGGAGCCAGTTGAACACGTACGTCTGTGCGTAGCCGGCGTACTCCCCGCCGAACCGCTCGCGGATGGCCCGGGACGTCTCCCCGTAGCTGCCGCGCTCGCAGTCGGGGTAGTGCTCCTCGATGGCCGTCCGAATCCAGGTGTCCAGCGGCACCGCCTGCAGGTAGCCCAGCGAGAACAGCAGCACGCAGTCGGCCACCTTCCGGCCGACGCCGACGAACCGGGTGAGCGACTCGCGGGCGGCCTCGTAGTCGAGCCCGCGGGCCTCCTCGGGGTGGGCCTCGCCGTCGGCGACCATCTCCGCGGTCCGCTCGACGTACGGCGCCCGGTAGCCGAGCGAGAGGTCCCGCAGCGCCGACTCGTCGGCGGCCGCCAGCCGGTCGGGAGTGGGGAACGCCCGGTGGGTCTCGCCGTCGAACTCGATCGTCTCGCCGTACCGTTCGGCCAGCGACACCTGCATCTCGTGGATGCGGGCGACCCGCATCTGCGCCGAGCAGATGAACGACACCAGCGAGGCGAAGGGCGGGTCCCGGACGAGCCGCAGCCCGCAGTAGGCGTCGCGGGCCCGCTCGACCAGCGGGTCGTCCGGCGTCGCCGCGAGAATGGCGTCGAGGTCGTCGTCGAGCCGCAGCAGCTCCTCGAGGCGGGCGTAGGCGTTCGGCGTCGACGCCGCCCACTCCAGGACGCCGTCGACCTGCCGGACCCGGAGCAGCTCCGGCTCGTTGGTCTCGGTGGCCGTCGACGGCAGCGCGACGTGGTACCAGGCGTCGCCGCCGGCGGCGTTCGGCTCCTCGTACATCCGGCCGTCGGCCCGGCGCCACAGGTAGGACTGGCCGCACTCGAGGGTGGCCTGCAGGTCGAACCCGCCGTCCAGCGCCCCGACCGGTCGGCTCCCGACGTTCATGTCCGACGGTCGGCGGCCGCGGGTTTCGGGCTTTCGAGTTCCGGCCGCGCGACGGAAGCTTCTTGACAGTCGGTGTGCAAACTATCCACATGGACTGCAGGGTGGTGGTGGAAGCTGCCGTTCCCGTCTACGACGTCGAGACGGCCGACGAGGCCGTGCGAATCGCCATCTCCAAGACCGGAGAGATGCTCAATCCGGACCTCAGCTACGTCGAGATCAACATGGGGGAGCGCGCCTGCCCGAACTGCGGGGACGAACGCGACCCGGCGTTCATCGCCGCCGACGAGGGGCTCGTGGCGCTGGAGCTGGAGATGACCGTCTTCAACGTCGAGCGCGACGAACACGCCTCCAGGGTCGCCCGCAAGGAGATCGGCCAGCGGCTCGAGAACATCCCGCTGGAGGTGGTCGAGGTGGACCCCGTCGAGGATGATGAAGAGGACGACGAGGAGACCACGATCGGCGACTCGCCCGACTCCGCCGAGCCGTCGGGCGAGGGCGAGGACGACGAGATGCTGCCGGAGTTCGAGGAACTGATGGACGAGTGACGACCGGCGCGGCCGCTGGGGGCGGTGAGGTCGTCAGAACTGCGTCGCGTCCGGTCAGTCGGCAGCCGCGGAGACGGGGGCCTCGGCCTCGCCTTCCATCTCCTCGGTGATTCCGTCGGCCAGCGCGAAGACGGCCGCCTTGTGGTCGGTCTTCGATTTGTGGATCGACGTCGGTCGGACGCCCAGCTGTGTGTACTCGGCGTGCTCTACGTCCCGGTTGGCCATCTGCTCGTAGTGCTCGCATACCTCAGCAAGCAGGCCGTGAAGATGGATGAGCTCCTGCTTCTTCATGGTCACCTTCGGGTAGCGACTCGGGACATATAGAAGTATCCTGAGACAGGTTAACACGTATTCCCGGTAGACGCGCCGTGTCACGCGGTATCAACCGGTTCGGCGCTCGGCCGGACGGGGCTGAAAGGCTTTTATCGAGCGGTCGGTAACGCGCGACATGGACTACGAGGAAGGGCTCGAGCGGGCGCTCGAGGAGGCACCGGATATCGAGGGCTCCGGGAGCCGGTTCTCCCTGCCGGAACCCAACGTCCGCCAGGAGGGCAACGCCACGGTCTACGAGAACTTCCAGTCCACCGTCGACGCCCTCGATCGGGAGGACACGCACGTGATGAAGTACCTCCAGAACGAGGTGGGCACCAGCGCCAACATCGACGAGCGCGGCCGGCTCCGGCTGACCGGCGAGTTCCGGACCAGCCGGGTCCGGGAGGCCGTCGAGGGGTACGCCGACGCGTACGTCCTCTGTTCGGAGTGCGGACTGCCGGACACCCGCCTGGAGACGGAAAGCGGCGCGAAGGTCATCCGGTGTGAGGCCTGCGGCGCCCGGTCGGCCGCCGGCGACTGACGGCTCGGGAACTCACAGCCGGTCGCGGTGGTCCGCGAGCAGCCGCTCGGCCTCCTCGCGGTTCTGGGTCGCCTCCCAGCGGACCCTGCTGCCGTCGCCGTACGCCAGCGCCTCCTTCAGCTCGTCCCGGAGCACGCCGGCCTCGACGGCGAGGACCGTCCCGTCGTCGTCGCCGAGCTCGTAGACGCCGTAGCTGTCCGGCACGCGGCCGACGGTCGACCGCTCCAGCGGCTCCCAGGGCTTCGGAAGGGGCATCAGCTCCCCCCGTCGCCTCCGTCGTTCCCCTCGCCGTCGTCTCCCTCGTCCTCCTCTTCGCCGTCGTCTCCGTCGTCGTCCCCCTCGCCGGGAGCGACGATCTCGTAGGACGCCTCGCCGGTCTCGTCCTCGGCGAAGACGAAGACGCGACCGCGGGCCGTCTCGGGGTCGGCGGTCACCTCCACGCGGTAGCCGCGGTTGGTCGCCTCGACGCCCGGGAACAGCGACACCGTCTCGCCGTCGTCGACGAGGACGCGGCCGACGCCGGTCGACTCGAGTATCTCGTCGTGGGTCGTCCGGTCGTTGACGTACACCATCACCCCCTCCCGCTCGCCGGGGGCGGTGACGAGGACGTGGACGTCACGGCCGGGGCCGCAGACGACGGACTCCTCGCGGGCGGCCGGAACGCCGTGGTAGAACACCGACCGGCCGTCGAGGTACTCCACCTCGACGCCCTCCGGCTCCAGCGACACCTGGAGCGTCTCGGGGGCGATGTCGCTTCGGTAGGGCACACCGGACGTTGCGTCGGCACCGGCAAAAGCGGGGCGGTCCCGCCCTGCCGCCGTCGCGGCAACCGCCACCGATTAGTAGCCGCCACGGCGAACTACGGGCGATGGAAGGCCGCGCAGCCGCTCCGGCGGCGGGCACCGTGCTGAACGCCCTGGCGAACGGCTACGGCTCGGCGTTCGCCATCGACGCCCACACGGAGGCGACCGTCGAGCTGGACGGGACGGGCGAGGTGACCGCCGAGGTCGCCGGCGCGCCGGACGCCGACACGGGGCTGGTCGAGCGGTGTCTCGAGGCGGTCGTCGAGCGGGTCGGCGACGGCGAGGGCGGCCACGTCCGCACCGAAAGCGACGTGCCGATGGCCGCCGGGCTGAAGTCCTCCAGCGCCGCCGCCAACGCGACGGTGCTGGCGACGCTGTCGGCGCTCGACGCCGGCGACGAGCTCTCGCGGGAGGCCGCCTGCCGGCTCGGCGTCGACGCCGCCCGCGCGGCCGGCGTCACGGTCACCGGCGCCTTCGACGACGCCTCCGCGTCGATGCTCGGCGGCGTCACCGTCACCGACAACGACGCCGACGAGCTGCTCGGGCGGGACGAGCCGGCGTGGGACGTCCTCGTCTACACGCCCGACGAGCGGGCGCTGTCGGCCGACGCCGACGTCTCCCGGTGCGAGCGCGTCGCTCCGACGGCCGACGTCGCCCGCGACCTCGCCCTCGACGGCGACTACCGGCGGGCGATGTGCGTCAACGGGTTCGCCTTCTGTGCGGCGCTGGGCTACCCGACGGAGCCGCTGCTGGAGGCGATGCCGGCGGCGGCGGCGTCGCTGTCGGGGACCGGTCCGAGCTACACGGCCGTCGGCGACCGCGAGACGCTGCGCGAGCTGGAGGCGGTCTGGGCGCGACGAGAGGGACACACATGGCTGACAACGACACATCCGACGGGAGCGAGGACGCTGTGAGCGACGACCACGACGAACGGGCCGAGCCGTCGGACCCCGACGCCGCCGGCAGCGACCCCGCGGAGATGAGTCTCGACGAACTCCGGACGGAGATCCGGACCATCGACCGCGAGATCGTCGAGCTCATCGCCCAGCGGACCTACGTCGCCGAGAGCATCGCCGCGGTGAAACGCCAGCGCGGGATGCCGACGACCGACGAGTCCCAGGAGACGGCCGTCATGGAGCGGGCCGGCGAGAACGCCCGGCAGTTCGACGTCGACGCCAACCTCGTGAAGGCCATCTTCCGGCTGCTCATCGAGCTGAACAAGGTCGAACAGCGGGAGAGCCGATAGGCGAAAGAACGGCCTTTAGAGGGCATCCGTCTTCGTATTAGTGAGATGTGCGTCTGTTCTCGACGCCACCACACGAAATTCCAGACGTGATGAGCAGCCGGAAGATTCGACGCAAGTCCGTTGCACACGCGGCCATGTCAACCGCCACGAGTGCCACGCTTCGTTCAGTTGGGACTCTATCTTCCGTCCGGGGTCATTCCTCGTCGGTCGGTTCGAGTGGGACTCGTTCTACCTCGATATCTTCGTAGTCCTCCTCAGAGGAGAGTACGTCCGTCTCTCGCGTTTCCGCAGTCGCCGCGTGGAAGGCGTCGAACGGCGTCATTCCCCCATCGTAGTAGTTGACAGCCTTCAGAACTACCTGTTTCTCTTCCTCGTTCCGCACGGAGACGAGTTCGAGCAGGTTCGCCACCAGTGGAACGTGGTCGAACTCGTAGCGTTCTCCGGCGAGGAGGAGTTCGAGATACGAGAACGGTGACGTTTCGACGTCGTACTCGCCGAGGGCGTCCTCAGCGGAGCCCTGCAGCCAATCAGTATCTTTGGCGAGTGCAAGCAGGAAATCCGTCTCGACGTACACCGTCATCTGTCGCCGCCGGCTCCCTCGGCCTCGTCTTTCGCCTCTGCCTCGATGTCCTCCCGAATTTCCTCGACTGATGCGTCGTGAAGCTCGTCTGCCGCCTCGTGGACAGCGGCAAGTGGGTCGTCTGCGACCGGAATCAATTCGATTCTGTCCTCGTACGTAACGATGTGATACTTCTGGCCGTACTTCTCGCGCACCTCTTTTGGGATGTACAGCCTCCCCTGTCCATCCGTTTCTGCTGACACAGATGCGCCTATGTTACCATGGAAAAAGAATCTTACCACTATCATCCGACTTGTGGTACTCGCTGAAAATTTCAATCGTACGTATGGTAGACGTTATAGCGGATGACAGGCGCAAAACCCACGACTTTAGTCGTGGGATACGCGCCGTAAGCTTGATTGACCAACCATCTATAACGTGTCCTGTGCGTGGAAAACTGGCAGTTGACTCGGTGTCTGCCACGGTGAGAGCCGGAATCAAACACGTGAGCCGACCGCGCCGACCGACACAAAATAAGATACCTCGAAGCCCCATACGGGGTACGAGTACCGGCTTCGTGGCGGAGCCAGCGCCGTCGGTCGCAAAGCTTAGATTCCCAACATTCAGGATTGACCTGCCCGGCCGACACCGGGTGGGAAGCCCACGACTTTAGTCGTGGGAGCACGTCACCTACTTGAACAAGGTCGAACAGCGGGAGTCCAGGTGACCGCCAGGGGGATTCGCGTGACGGCAGGAATCGGCATCTCATCGGCGCAAGGCCCCCGAGTCCGTGGACCGGTGAACCCTCTTTTTTGCGCTGAACTGGGCCGATTGACCGCTCTGTCGAATCTGCTTGTTATGTGGGTGGTTTGGCTGCTTTTCGAACCGAAGCCTCGACCACCTCGAAAGCCCTCGCGGCGCTCGACCCTCCGGGTTCCGGTGGACTCGCTTTGCTCGTCCATCGGCGTCCCGCTCGCCGCGCTCCTCGCTTCGCTGCGGTGTCGTCGCGCGGCGGCGCCGCGCGAGCGGGCCGAGGGACCGCTGGTTCCTCGCGGCTTGCGTCGTCCGGGAGGGACCGAGCGCCGCTCGCCCTTTCATTCCGCCAGGGACGCCGGATGACCGTCCGGTTACCTGGTAGAGTGAAAGGCCCGCGTGGCGGCGAAGCCGACCGCCCGGTCCGGGAAGCCCGGCGACGCAAGCCGCGAGGGCTTTCGAGGGCTCTACGTCGAGGCAAGCGCGAGCCATTAGAATCGACCATACACTCCCTGTACCGACCGTTCCCGCGACCTCGCCGAACCAACCGTCCCCGGACCTGCACACGGTGTTCGGCACGACGCCCGGGATACGCACCGGAACGGCAGCTACCGTTAAGACGCGCCGGACGAACCCTGTAGATATGGAACTGGAGACGATGCGGCCGAACCCGGTCTGGGACGCCGAGTCGTACGACGACGCCGTCGCGGTCTTCGAGGCGATGGCCGACGAGGTCGTCGTCACGGTGTGGGGCGGCGACTGGTGCAAGGACTGCCGCTCGCAGCTCCCGGATTTCGGGGCGGCGATGGCGGCTGCCGGCGTCGAACGCGTCGAACACCGTCCGGTCGAGAAGGCCGACGACGGCTCGAAGGTCGGCCCCGGCGTCGAGGAGTACGACGTCGAGCTGATTCCGACGGTCGTCGTCGAGAACGAGGCCGGCGAGGAACTGGCCCGGTTCGTCGAGCAGGAGGAGGCGCCGATCGTCGTCCACCTGGCAGAACAGCTCCGGGACCGCTAATCGCAGTCGGCCCACGCCAGCGCCGCGGCCATCTCGCCGTTCGGCGGCGAGCAGGTGAACTCCCGGCAGGCGTAGACCGTCGGCTCGCCGCGGGCCTCGCGGTTCGCCCACAGCGGCGGCACCGCCTCGAGGCCGAGCTCGTCGACCCACCGCTCGACGCCGGCCTCGGTCGGCGGCCGCACGGAGAGGAACGCCGTCGGCAGGTACCGGTCGGCGAGGTCGGCCCGGAACCGCTCCGGGAGGCCGTCGGCGGCCACCGTCAACTCGAGGGCGCCGACCGCGCGGTCGTCGGCCGCGAGCGCCAGCGCCGCGTGCGACAGCGGCTCCGACTCCAGCGTCCCGGCGTGGGTCTCGAGGACCGTCTCGGCGACCGCGTCGAAGCCCGCGTCGGGGGCGACGAGCGCCAGCCGCGAGAGCAGCTCGACGGCGACGCCGGTGCTGGCCGGCGTCGAGGCGTCGGTCAGCTCCTGCGGCCGCGCCAGCAGCGATTCCCCGCCGGCCGGCGTGAAGTACAGCGTCCCCTCGTCGGCGTCGTAGAAGTCGTCGCGAATCGCCCGGCCCAGTTCGAGCGCGAACGACAGCTGCTCGACGTCGCCGGTCGCCTGGTAGCAGTCGAGGGCGCCACGCCCGAGGAAGGCGTAGTCCTCGAGGTAGCCGTCGATGCCGACGTCGCCGTCCTTCGCGCGGCGGTGGAGCCGGCGTTCGTCGGCGTCCCACAGCCGGGTCCGGCAGAACGACACCGCCTCCGTGGCGGCGTCGGCGTACGACGGGTCGAGGGCGACGGCGCCCTCGGCGAGCGCCGAGACCATCAGCCCGTTCCAGCCGGCCAGCACCTTCTCGTCGCGGGCCGGCCGCGGGCGCTCCGCGCGGGCGTCGAACAGCGCTAGCCGCGCCGTCGTGAGCCGTTCGACG
>JAHENN010000251.1 GCA_018609665.1 Haloarculaceae archaeon
CGCCGGCGCCGAACGCCGAGAGGTCGGCCTGGACGCCGGCGACCATCGTCGACTTCCGGCGGAGGTCGGCCGTCGAGACGGGCAGCCGCGGCTCCAGCTCCCGGACCGCGTCGTGGAACGACTCCGCGACGGCCGGCTCGGCGTCGAGGGCGTCCCGGACCGCCTCCCGGAGCTGCCAGATGCCGACCGGCGCCCAGTACTCGTCGGTGGCGTGGCGGACGACGAAGACCTTCGCCTGGCGGCCGCGGTCGGCCAGCTCCTCCAGGACGGCCAGCCGGGCGGCGTAGTATGCCCCGGCGGTCTCGTCGACGTACTCCGAGCGGCCCTCGTACCCCTCGCGGTCGGCGGCCATGTACATCCGGCCGTCGGTGCCGGGGTTCCAGACCGAGCCCGGCGCCTTCAGCTCCAGCAGCTCGAACTCCCAGTCGCCCGGCGCGGCGACCACCCAGTAGTCGTTGCCGAGGTAGTCGTTGTGCCACACCAGCGTCTCACCGAGCGTCGGCGCGTTGCGGATCGTTCCGCGGAGGTACTGGCCGACGGTGTCGTCGACGGCGGTGATCGACCACCGGGTCGGCACGAGCCGGCGGTTCTCCGCCCGTCCGAGGGCGCCGACCGACAGCACGCTGTTGATCTCGTAGACGTCGAACCCGCGGCGGTAGAGGTAGGTGACCGCGCCCTCGGCGCGCCAGTCGTCGTCCGACAGCGTCCGCTCGACGGCGCGGGGGACCGAGGGGTTCTCCGTCAGCCGGGCGTCGTCGGCGCTGGCCCGCGGCCCGCGCGGGGCGGCGACGTCCTCCAGGGAGCCCTCGATGTCGAAGCCGGGCGTCTCCGCCAGCCCGAGTTCGACGTCGACCGGCCGGTCGGCGACGGCCACCTCCCGCTGGGTGCCGACGAAGCCGTCCCAGACGTCGGCGACATCGACCGTCGCCCGCCGCGTGGAGTTCAGCAGTCCCGCCCGCTTCTCGAAGACGTCCTCGATGTCGAAGCCGCGGCGGTACCAGTCGCCGTCGGTCACGTAGGAGTCGGCGTCGGCCTCGTCGCCGACGGGCGCCAGCAGGCCGGCCGAGACGTTCGGGTACGACGACCGGCCGACGAACACCGACGGCGCCGTCGAGCCGACCATCGTCCCGCCCGACAGCGTCTCGTCGAACCGCGTCCGCGCCGCCTCGATGTGGTCGGTGACCGCGTAGGACTTCTCCTCGGCGAGCTTCCGCAGCTCGACGGACTCGTCCCGCTCCAGCCCGTCGACGTACTCGTCGAGGCGCATATCGGCCGTTCGGCCGGCGCGGACAAATACCGTTCGGCGGCGGTCAGTGGAGACACCGGCCGAAGGCGTCGAGCGTGCAGGCCTCGACGGCGTAGACCCCGTATTGACTGGTGGCGACGAACAGTCGCTCCTCGGCGGCCGCGATTCGCGCCCGGTCGCCGGTGTTCTTGCGGAGTCCGAGACCGCCGACGCGGTCGCCGGTCGCCGGGTCGAGCGCGACGATGCCGTCCCGTTCGTCGTCCTCGGCGTTGACTCCGACGTAGACCGCGTTTCCCATCGGCACCGGGCGGCTCTTGGACAGGAATTCGGCGGCGGCGTAGCGACACACCTCCTCGCCGGTCGCGCCGCCCCGGCAGACGATGGCGTCGACGTCTTCCCGGCAGTAGATGCGACCGTCGGCCGCCGCGATCTCTCTGCCGAGCCGTTCGGTCGCTCCGGGTCGCCGCCACACCGGGTCGCCCGTGGCGACGTCGAGTGCCTGGACGGCCGCCTCGTCGGAGTCGTCCGTTTCGGTCGGGACGTAGACCCGGCCGTCGGCGACCGTCGGCAGGCCCTCGGCCGGCACCTCGTTCAGCCACGCCACCTCGCCGCCGCCGGCCGTCAGCGCGACCACGCCCGTATCCAGCATCGACAGGTAGACCGTTCCATCGGCGTAGGCGGCCGAGTACGTCCACCCCTGCGAACGCTCCCGGGGCACGTCGTACCGCCGCCGGAGTTCGCCGGACGCGTCGTCGATGGCCAGGAGGCCCTCCCTGGCCGGGGTACCGGCCGTGATGCTGGCGGTCGGTGCGAACACCGTGTCGCCCACCACGACGGGATGGCCGGCCCCGTGGATGGTGCTCTGTAGCCGTCCGTCGACGGGCCGGTGCCAGCGTTCCTCGCCGTCGAGGGTGTAGCTGTGGACGCCGTCGTAGGCGACCAGGTACACCGCACCGTCGGCTACGACTAGGGAGTCGGGCAGCAGCCAGTCGCTGCCGGAGCCGTCCGGTCCGGTCGTGACGGTCACGTCCCGGAGCCGTTCGCCGTCGGCGGCGTCGAAGACGCGGAAGCCGACCGTCCCGTCGCCGCGAGTGAAATCGTCGGCCGTGCCGACGTACACCCGCCCGTCGATGACGGCGGGCGTCCGGGTGGGAGAAACTATCCGGCACCGACGCGGCCCAGGCCGTCGTGAGCGACCGGCCCGGCCCCTCTCGGTCGGTCGCGTCGGCCCTGTCCCGTCGGTCGTAGCCGGCACGGGGCCACTCGCCCGACACCTCCCTGTCGGTACAGCCCGCGAGGCCGACGAGGCTCCCCGCGGCGGCACCGCGAAGTACGTCCCGTCCGGAGGGCATGGCCCGGGATTCGCGGCTTCATATAAAATACCTCCTGTAACAGGTGAAATGATACTTCGAGGCGAGAAGACGGCTTCCTCAGGAGTGGATTCCCATCGCCTCGATCTGCTCCTGGTACCGATTGCGGATGGTGACCTCGGTCACCTGGGCGACGTCGGCGACCTCCCGCTGGGTCTTCTTTTCGTTGCAGAGCAGCGACGCGGCGTAGATGGCCGCGGCGGCGTAGCCGGTTGGTGACTTTCCGGAGAGCAGCCCCTTCTCGGCGGTCGTCTCGATTATCTCGTGGGCCTTCGTCTGGACCTCCTCGCTCAACTCGAGTTCCGAGCAGAACCGCGGGACGTACTTCTTCGGGTCGACGGGCTCCATCTCGAGGCCGAGCTCCTGGGAGATGTAGCGGTAGGTGCGACCGATCTCCTTCCGCTCGACGCGGGAGACCTCGCTGATCTCCTCCAGCGACCGCGGGATGCCCTCCTTCCGACAGGCGGCGTACAGCGCGGCGGTGGCGACGCCCTCGATGGACCGTCCCCGGATGAGGTCGTCGTCCAGCGCCCGCCGGTAGATGACCGACGCCACCTCCCGGACGGACCGCGGCACGCCCAGCGCCGAGGCCATGCGGTCTATCTCTGAGAGGGCGAACTGCAGGTTACGCTCGCCGGCGTCTTTCGTGCGAATGCGCTCCTGCCACTTCCTGAGCCTGTGCATCTGAGAGCGCTTCTCCGAA
>JAHENN010000252.1 GCA_018609665.1 Haloarculaceae archaeon
GGCGGGAGCACGCGCTCTGCGGTCACTCGGGTCGAGATCGTGGGCCGGGCCGAGGCGCCCGGCGCCGACGGCGCGGCGCTTCTGGTCTCCCAGCGCACGGCCCGTCACCTCACCTCCGTCCGGCCCGGCGAGGTCAACGTCATCCGGGCGTCCAGGCTGCCGGCGACGGCCGACGAGGGCGTCGTCGTCATGGACGCGGGCTTCGAGGCGGACCCGGTCGCCGACGAACCGCTCGCCCTCGAGGTCGCGATGTCGAACACCGACCCGGCGCCGGTCGAGGAGTCCGTTGTCGTCGCGTTCGGCGACCAGCGGCGCGAACTCGACGTGGCGCTGGCGGCAGGGGAGACCACCCGGCGCCGCGTCGCGTTCGAGCCGGTCCCGGCCGGGCGCTACGACCTGACAGCGGGCGACAGCGAGTCGACGGTCCGGGTCCAGCGGCGCGACCGGCTCTCGATTCGCGGACTCCCGGCGTCGGCCCCGCTTGGAAGCCGGCTACTCCTCGAGGTTGTCGACGCGACCGGCGCCCCTGTCGCCGGCGTGCCGGTCCGGGTCGGCGACGCCGTGCGGCGGACGGGCGACGACGGTCGGGCTCGCGTGCCGCTGAACGAGACCGGCGACAGAGAAGTCGTCGCCGGCAACGGCGAGACGGCGGCCACCGAGACGGTCCGGGTCCGCGAGGGCGTCCGGCGACGGCCGACGGTGGACCTGGAAATCAGCCCGAACCGCCCGGACGTGCTGGTCCGACCCGCTGCGAGCCTCGAGGTGCGGAACCCCTGGAACGAGGCGGTCGAGACGCCGGTGACGGTGGCGGGACCGGCCGGCCGGACCACCCGGACCGTCGAACTCGCGCCGGGCGGGAGCCGGACCGTCACCCGACGGCTCGAGCGACGGCCCCCGGGGACGTACAACGTCACGGCGACGGTCGGCGGCGAGCCGGTCGCGGACCGCGCCTACCGGGTCGTGGGCGACGACCGGATACCGGCCGCCGTCGCCACAAGCGGCCGGGAGGGCACCTCACCCATCGGCGAGGCCATCGAGGTCGCGTTCGGCAACCTCCAGCTGGTCGCGGTCGCGCTCGTGGCGCTGGCGGCGACGATGACCGTCGGCGCGATGACGGCGACATTCGCGGCGACGGTCCGGGCGCGCCGCCGCGAACTCGGCATCTACCGGGCCTCCGGGGCGCCCCCGCGCCGGGTGCTCGCGCTCGTGGTCGGCGACGCCCTGCGGGTCGGGGTCGTCGCGACCGCAATCGCGGGCGCCCTCGCGGCTATCGGCCTGTTCGCGCTCGACCGGGCGGGCGTGTTGACGGTGTTCGGAGTCCGGCTGCTGCCCGCCGTCGACGTGGGCATCGCACTCGGTGTCGCCGCCGCGGCGCTGGCCGTCGTGGCTATCAGCGCGGCGCTCGCAACGATGTCGGTGCTGCGGACGCCGCCCGCGGACCTGGTCCACGAACGCTCGGGCGATAGGAGGCCGACCGATGACTGACCGCCGCTCGTACCTGCTGGTGGGGCTGGCAGTGCTGGCCGTCGCCGCGGCGATGCGGACGATTCCGCTGTACTGGAGCCCGCTACCGCACGTGCTCGACGGGTTCGCACACGCTGGCCATGCACGCGAGACGCTCGCCGCCGGCCGGGTGCCCATCTCGCCGGACCTCCGGGCGGACCTGCTGGTCATCACCTCGCTGACGGTGACGGCGTCGCTCGTCACAGGCGAGGCGCCGCTCTACGTCATCCAGCCGATGATGTCGCTTGCCGGCGCGGCGGTGCCGCTCGTGGGGATGGCGTTCACGCGACGCCTGGGCGCGGACCTCGGGTGGCCGGCCCGCAAGGTCCGGGCCGCGGTGCTCGCCTGCGGGATGCTGCTTGCCGTCCAGGGGCTGTTCCTCCGGCACACCTCGATTCCGGACCCCGAACCCATCGGCCAACTGTTCGCGTTCCTCGCGGCCCTGTCGCTGCACCGCCTGCTGGTCCGGCGCGACGCGGGCCGGTGGGCCGTCCCGCTCGTGGTCCTGCTGGTGCTCTTCCCGGTCCTGCACAAGTTCAGCACGTTCAACGCGGCGTTGGGGCTGACGGCGCTGGTCGGCGCCGAACTCGCCCGGCGCCCGAGCCGTCGGACCGCCCTGCTCGGCGGGGGCGTCGCCGGCGCCTTCTGGACGCTGTTCGTCGGCTACTACGAGGTCGTCGAGCGGACCGGAATCCTGGGCGTCCAGTACGTGGGGCGGGTCCGCAGCCACCCCGGGCTGTTCGTCGGCTGGGCGGTAGTCATGCTCGTCGGGGTGGTGTGGTATCAGCTCATCTCGACCCGGGCGCGCCGGGCGCTGTTCTTCGGGCCGTTCGGACTGCTGTTCGTTCTCGTGGGCGTCAACATCGTCCGCCCGGTGTTCCCGGGGACGATTCCGTCGCCGCCGGTCGTGATGGTGCTGGTGTCATTCCTGTTCGTGCCCGTCGTCTTCGCCGGCTACGGGCTGTTCGCGCTGTCGCGGCGCCTCGAGACGGCGTCGCTCGTGACCGCGCTGCTTGCGGCCCCGCTGGTCGTCATCTACTTCGCGCTGACCGCCAGCCTGACGCCGGACTTCTTCGCCACAGCCATCCGCGGCCAGGCGTTCCTGCACGTGCCGGCGTTCGTGCTGGTGGGACTGGCGACGGCGAGCGTCGCCTGGCGGGCGAGGGGAGTGACGCGACGCCGGAGCGTCCGTGCGGGCCTCGTCGCCGCCCTCGCGGTCAGCACGCTGTTGACCGTACCCATCGCGTTCGTCGCGCTGGACACGCTGGACTACCCGGGGACGACCGCCGAATCGGAGTTCGCCGCGGTCGGCCACGCCTCGACCCACGTCGAGGGCCGGTGGACGACCGACCACGGGCCGATGCGCGTGGGGCGGACCACCTTCGGCGCCGACGCGTCGATGGGCCCGTCCCGGACGTGGCTGCGGGGCGGGCCGCCGCCGGCCTGTCCGATGCTGTCCTTCTCGGGGTGGGTGACCAACGGCGCGAACTACTGGCCCGCCTCCCCGGAGTCGACCGACAGGCAGCGGTACGACGCGGCGCTCGACGGGCGGAACGTCGTCTACGCCGCCAGCGGCCGGGAGTCGATTGCGCTGTCGGCGCCGGCCGACGCCGGAGCGCGGGACTGTTGAGCGCCTCCGGTGCCACCGACAGCCTTAGGCCCGCGGCCCCCCGCTATTGCGGCAATGGATGGCTCGGAGCCGGTCCTGCGGGCGACCGACCTCAGCGTCGAGCGGGGCGACGCCACGGTGCTGGACGGGCTCTCGGTGTCCGTCTCGGCCGGCGACCGAGCGCTGATCCGCGGCGAGAGCGGCGCCGGCAAGACGACGCTGTTCGAGGTGCTGGGGCTGCTGTTGCCGCCGACCGACGGCTCGCTGTACGTCGACGAGGTCGACGCGGCCTCGCTGTCCGAGCGGGAGCGCGCCCGCCTCCGCCGGGAGACGGTCGGTGTCGTCTTCCAGGAGTTCCAGCTGATACCGGACCTGACGGCGTGGGAGAACGCGGCGCTGCCGGGCGAGCACGACGGCTCGCCGGACGAGGCGTGGCTGGAGACGCTGTTCGAGTGGCTCGACATCCCCGACAAGCGCGACCAGTACCCGGCGACGCTGAGCGGCGGCGAGAAGCAGCGCGTCGCCATCGCGCGGGCGCTGGTCAACCGTCCGGACGTGGTGCTGGCCGACGAGCCGACGGGCCAGCTGGACCCCGAAACCGCCGAGCAGGTGCTCCAGTTGCTGTTCGAGGTGCAGGCTGAAACGGACACCGCCTTGGTCGTGGTGAGCCACGACTCGGACCTCGTGGACCGCTTCGAGCAGCGCTGCCGGCTCACCGACGGCGCGTTGCGCCCCGAGTGACCGCCGCCCGACGAGCCCGGTACCGCCGCCACGCCCAGACGCAGGCGGCGGCGACGCCGGCCACGGCGGTCGGCCAGCGGTCGCTGCTCAGGTAGAGCATCCCGGCGGGCGCTCGGTAGGTGCTGAACGGGACGAGGACCTGAGCGGCGTAGCCGCTGGGCCTGACGAGCAGGCCGTCGAGAAACAGGTGCGTCGCCGCCCCCAGCGCGACGAGAGCGACGGCCGCCCGGCGGTACTCCTCGCCGACGAGCAACCCGGCCAACAGTGCGACGACGACGGCCCCGGGGACGGCGTGTATCGGCGCCCACGAGAACGGGACGCCGAGCGCCGCCTCGACGTATGGGTCGGGGACCAGCAGCTTGATCTTCACGAAGTCGGGCGACAGCGCCCCCGCCATCACGAGCGTGACGCCCGCCGGCCCGACCTCTTCGCGCCGGGCGGCGAGGATAGAGCCGACGACGTACCCGACCAGCACGTGGGCCAACACGTCAGGCATCCCGGCCACCCCACAGCGGACGCTCTCGAGGGACGAACGCCAGTCGGTCGGTGTCGAACCGCCACCGCCGCACCGTTCGCAGGAGGACCCACAGGCCGCCGAGGAAGGAGACGCCGTACATGTACCACAGTTCCCACGGCTCCCGGACGATGACACGCTCGGCGGCGAGCGTCGAGGACGACTCCAGCGTGCCGAAGGCGGTCATCTGGTCGCCCTCCGAGACGGACTCGTCGACGCCCGCAACCGTCGCCGTGAACGTCTCGCCGGTGCCGTACTCGACGTCGATGACGACCGGGTCCGTCTCGACAACGGTTCCAGAGAGAGAGACCCGCTCGCCGACGTAGGCGTCTTGATCTTGGCCGACCTCGTCATTGCCCGGGACGTCGCGCGGGTCGTCGGCGGGCGACAGCGTGCCGGCCCAGACCAGCAGGCCGGCCAGCACAACCAGCAGGAGGGTCATCGCCGCGAGGCGAATTCCGAGGGTAGTCCGGGCGGGCGAGTCGCTCATCACCGGGGATGCGACTCCGCCGTGGTAACAGTTTTCGATACTCAGACCGGAGTCCGCGACTTCATATCGATGCTATTGCGTGGTTCGAACAGCCCGGATCGTCCCTCCTCTCTGTAGACCGTGAGGGACTATTCTATGAGAAAGTCTCATTTATGAACTTCAGAATATTATGAATAGTGAGTGAGACAGAACAACTGAACGACTCTAAAAAGGAAGTCGTCGCCGTCACCAAGCACGGGCAGGCGACGATTCGGAAACGGTTCCGCGAGAAGCTCGGAATCGGGCCCCCCGGAAAGGTACTGTTCCGCGAGACTGACGACGGCACGGTGGTCGTCGAGCAGGTCCGATCACCGAGCGAGATGCGCGGGTTCGCTGCCCGACGCGAGTCCTCCACGGACAGGCCCGCGACAGAGCTCCTCCGCGAGAAACGCGAGCAGGATAGAGACGTGCGTGACACGCAGCCCTCAACGGAGACATAATGTCGATCCCCAACCGCGTCGCCTTCGGCGCCGAGCCGCTGATTGTGCACGCCGACGACGAACGCGGAGGAATATTATCGAGGAGCACCTCAACGCGGTCGCAGTCGAGGACACCACTGGCTACGCCAGTCCCGTGACCCTCACCGAAATCCGGTACACCATCGCTCGGAAGTACGACCGGGACACCGCCAACGAGTATCTCGACTGGCTGACCGACCTCGGTATCGAGACCGTAGATGTCGGCGACGCCTGGCTGGGGGCCTCGGAGTACGTCCTCAGGTACAACTCGGCACCTGATGATGCGTTCGCGCTGGCGACTGCCGAGCACGTCGAGGCGACACGTCTGGTCGGCGGTGACAATGGCCACGATGATGTCTCGGCAGTTCCGACGAGACGGTTCCGCGACGGCCCCGGGTAGACACACAAGCGCACTGCGAACGAGTTACTGACCGACTGGCGTACCGCTACGACTCGGAGTAGCAAGGCTACGAACCTCCATCCGAGCACCGAGAACTGCTAACTCCTTCGAGGGCGGGCGGCCTCGCCGACGAGCGGCGTCCCGGCCGACAGGTTGGTATGCGAGGCGGTACGATGAAGCGGCGAATGGAGACTCGTCGCCGCCGCCGGTTCGTCCACGCGCAGCTGGCGTGGATGCTGACGGCGACGGTCCTGCTGGTCGCGCTGGATTCACTGTCCCTAGACCTGTTCTTTGTCGTCTCGCTCATCGGCTTCCTCGTCGTCGTCGAGTTGACCGCGCCGGTGGCGGTTTCGCCGCGGTGGCGCCGCCGACTGCCGTGGCTCATCGCCGCCGGCCTGCTCGTGTTCGCCTACATCGTCGTCAGGCGCATCCTCGAGATCCTACCGCCGGAGGTGCTCCCGTAGTGCGCGTCGGCGGCCACGAGGTCGACACGCCGCGGGCAGTCCTGGTCGTCTTCGCGGTCGTCACGCTCTCGGCGCTTGTGTTCGGCGCGGCGACATCGGCGGCCGCCTTCGGCGCGTTCAACCCCTCCTGGGAGGGGACGACCGACATCCGGGGGATAGCCAGCGACGCCGGCGCCGAGACGACCGTCGCGGAAAACACCACCGAGTACGAGGCGTACGGCAACGAGACGGTCGCGGTCGTGCTGGCGCCCGGGGAGCCCTACACAGAGACGGAAATCGAGCGCATCGAGGCATTCCTGGAGCGCGGCGGGACACTCTTAGTGGCCGACCGGGCCGGAGAGGGCAACGAGTTGCTCGCGGCGCTGGGCGCCGACGCGAGGGTCGACGGCGCGCTGCTCCGCGACGAGCGGAACTACTACCGCGCCTCGGCGCTGCCGAGAGCAACAAATGTCACGGACCACCCGCTGACCGAGGATGTCGATGCGCTGACGCTCAACTACGGCACCGCCGTCGACCCGGGCGGCGCGACGGTTCTGGCGTCGAGTTCCGACGTCGCCTACCTCGACCGCAACGACAACGGGCAACCGGACGACGAGGAGGAACTCGACACCTATCCGGTGGCGACGACGGAGAACGTCTCCGAGGGCCGCGTCGTCGTCGTCGGGGACGCCAGCGCCTTCATCAATGTGATGGCCGAGCGACCGGGCAACCGGCAGTTCGCGCGGAACCTCTTTTCGGACGGCGACACGGTGCTGGTCGACACCTCCCACAGCGGTGGCGTGCCGCCGCTCATTGCAGCGCTGCTGGCCGTCCGCGGTTCGCCAGCCCTGCAGTTCGGCCTAGTCGGCGTCGGCCTGCTCGTGGCGTTCGGCTGGCAGCGCCGAGCGTTCGACCGCGACGACGAGGACGAACTCCGGCGTCGCCCGAGTCCCGAGACGCTCGCGGACTCCGCGACGGATCGGCATCCGGAGTTCGAGCGCTCCAAGGTCCGGCGACTCATGAGAGGGATTAAATCTATCAACTCTCAAGAAACGAGTGATGAGTAATCCCGCCGAACTGTACGAGTCGGTTCGCGACGAGGTCGGGAAGGTTCTCGTCGGACAGGAAAACCTGGTGCGGGGGTTGGTGATAGCGTCACTGACGGGGGGGCACGTGCTGCTGGAGGGGGTTCCGGGGATCGCCAAGACGACCGGTGCGAAGCTGTTCTCGCGCGCCGTCGGGCTCGAGTACTCCCGGGTCCAGATGACGCCGGACCTGCTGCCAGCCGACATCACCGGTACCCGTATCTACCGCCAGGGGACCGGCGAGTTCGAGACCGAACGCGGACCCATCTTCGCCAATGTCATGCTGGCCGACGAAATAAACCGGGCAACGCCGAAGACTCAGAGCGCGCTGCTGGAAGCCATGCAGGAAGAACAGGTGACCATCGACGGCGACGAGATGGAGCTGCCGACGCCGTTCCTTGTCATCGCCACCCAGAATCCCATCGAGATGGAGGGCGTCTTCTCGCTGCCGGAAGCCCAGCGGGACCGGTTCCAGCTGAAGGTCACGGTCGGCACCCCCGAGCGGGACGACGAGCGGGCGATACTCGACCGGTTCGACGAGAATCCAGGGCTCGGCCCGGGGGACATCCGACCGGTCGTCAACACCCAGACGCTGATGCAGTGCCGGGAGACGGTCGCCGACGTGTACGTCGCGGCGCCGGTCAAGGAGTACGCGCTGGACCTGGTCGCGGAGACACGGGCCCACGAGGCCATCGAGCACGGCGCCTCCCCGCGGGCGACAATCTCGTTCCTTGACGCTGGCAAGGGGCTGGCAGCCATCGACGGCCGGGGTTACGTCATCCCGGACGACCTGAAGACGCTGGCCAGGCAGGTGCTCGCCCACCGCCTCGTGCTGGACGCGGACGCCAACCTCCGCGACGTGGACCCGATAGACATCGTCGATGACGTCATCGACCGGGTCAAGCCGCCGACGACCGGCTTTACACCAGACGAGGTGAACGCCCAGCAGAAGGGACGGCGCGTCGCCGACGGGGACGGTCCGACCTGGGCGGGGTACTCGGACGACGCCTGACGCCGTCAGTTCTCGGCCGCACTCGCCGTCTTCCAGCCGCAGGTCACGATTGATGCTCCGTCGTCCGTGGTGACGACCTCGAGTTCGACTGCCTCGTCGGTGGCGTCTGCCAGCGCGGTCGCGAGAAGCGACGCAACCGGGTGGTCGAGGCGGTCGACGGGACCGTAGGCGCTGCCGGTGACGCGGACCGTCGCGCGACCCGGCTCCTCAAGATTGGGGTCGGCGGCGTCGACGAGTTCGAACTGCTCAACGAGCGCCTCACACACCGCCGCGACGAGTTCGCCGGGGGCCTTGGGTACCGCCGAGCTCGCCTCGACGAACTCGCGCCGGAGGGCGTTCCCGGTCGGCCGGAGCGACAGCCCCCGGTGGCCCGGCGTCACGACGAAGGTGTCCCGGAGGTCCTCCTGGTCCGGAAGCCCGGCGGCGTCTATCGGCTGTCCCGGCAGGTAGAGCCGGACGCCCGGGTCGCCGTCGACGGGGACGTACACCGTCGTGTCGGCGAGTTCGAGTTCTCCGGCGATGGACTCGAGGCTCTCGGCCAGCGTGGCGTAGACCGCCTCGCCCACGCTCGCGGCGACGAACCGCTCCGGGGTGAGGTAGTACGTCAGGAGCGCGCCGAAGAGGCCGGTTCCGCCGAGGGCCAGGAGTAGTTCCCGCAGGCTCGGAAGCAGCCCGGCCCCGAGAAGGGCGAGGCCGCCGAGAAACGCCATCCCGATGGCGGTCCGCCGGTACCGCGTCCGGCGGGCGGCCGAAAGCTCCCGGCGGAGGCGCTCGTTTTCGTCCTCGAGCGTCTCGATGCGCGCCAGCAGCGCCGCCTCGTCGGCGTCGGCGTCGGCATCGTCGGTCGCCCTGTCGGCGGCCGGATCGGCCTCGACGCTCATTCTGCGTCACCTGCCAGTCCGAGCGCGACCCGCTCGTACCTGTGGACGCTGTAGGCGGCGACGCCGGTCGCACCCAGCATCACGAGCCCTGCTAAGAGCGTGCCCGCGACGGCTCTGTCGACGAGCAGTAGCACGGCGGTGGTGGCGATGCCGGCCGCGACGACCGCCGACGCGGTCGCGTACGTCCGACCGACCGCGACATCAGCTATCAAAAAGAGGACGAGTGCGGTCTGTGCGATCGGCGTCGCCGTCGGCCCGCCATCGAGGCCGACGACGAGGCCGATCTGCCCGACGACGAACGCGTACGGCGCGCCGGCCCACAGCCAGACGGCCGCGGTCGCGGCGGCGACGCCGACGCCGGGGACGCCGCTCTTGAGGAACAGTCCCGCGCCGGCGACGACGACGATGCTCCCGAGGAGCGCGTCGCCCCGCCTCCAGTGGTCGCGAGCGAGCGGGGGACGTGCCATCGTCCCCACTCTGGACCACCGGAGTCAAAGCCGTGTTGGTCCGGCAACGCCTCGCTCGGGCGCTGGCCTGCTCAGACAATCCCGGAGCGGCCGGCCTTCCGGAGGCGGCCGCTCCGCCGACCGGGGCCGACCTCGTAGGCGTCTACGTTGGGCAGCCGGTCCAGCTCTCGCCGGAACGTCTCGAACTCGGTGTACCGCTCGTAGGCCGCCGTCAGGTCGGCCAGCGAGCCGGGTTCGTACAGGACGGTCGGCGCCAGAAAGACGGTGACGCTCCGGGCGGCGGACCGCGCCGTATCGACGGCCTCCCGTATCTCGCGGCGGTTGGTGTCGTCGGTGAACAGCATCACCCGTCCGTCGGTGTCGTTCCCGAGCGCGCCGACCGCGATCCGGAGGGGAGAGGCCTCCGGCGGCAACGGCTGCCGGTCGGCGACGCACGCCGAGAGCGTCTCCACGAAGGCGCTCTCCTCGCCATCGACGGCGAGCAGTCGGCCGGCGAGCGACGACCGGCTATCGAGCCGGCGGGACGGCCGCCGACTCCCCTCGCCGGGGGCGAGTCCGAGGAGGTCTCGCCGGACACCGTCGTAGCCGGCCGGCGCGTTCGTCGGCGCCTGGAGCGCGCCGAGGCCGTCGTCGTCGACGACGGCAACGCCGACGGGGTCCTCGTACTCCCGGGACATCGCGAGCAGACCGAGGGCGACCTCCCGGAGATAGTCGAACTCGGTCTCGCCGTCGGGCCCGGTGTCGGTGGTCGAGCGGGCGTCGACGACGAACGCCGTCTCGACGGCCGACTGCGTCTCGAACTCCCGGACGTAGGTTTCGTCGAGTCGGGCAGTAGCCTTCCAGTCGATTCGGGCGGCCTTCTCGCCGGGGACGTACTTACGGAGTCCGGCAGGGTCGAGGCCCTCCCCCCGGCGCTCGTTGGACCGCTTGCCCTGGAGGGAGACGATCGGCTGCTGGCCGGCGTTGACGCTCAGGTCGTCGGGCTGTCGGGCGTCGACGGTCAGCGTCAGCGTCGGGCCGCGGTCGAGGCGCTCGACGAAGAGCCCGGCATCGTCGGCCACGGTCACCGCCGGCTCGGGAACGGTGAACCGGCCGGCGACCGGCGTCTCGACGGCGACGGTGGTCTCCGTCGAGACGCTCTCGACGAGCCGGATCGTCCGGGCATTCTCGTGGGCCTCGGTCGAGAGCCCCGCCGGAAGGGGTAGCTTGGCGGTGACGGTGCCCGAGGAGTCGACCGGATTGCCCCTGAGCGTGAGTTCGACGCCGGCGTCGACGGGGACGCGGGTGCTATGCGTAACGACCGCCAGTTCCAGCTGTTCGTCGACATCGGTGACGGTCAAGTGGAACGCGACGGCGGACGCGACGAGCCATCCGCCGAGCGCGGCGACGCCGACGAGCAGCACCGGCCGGTCGAACAGCCACGCCGACGCCGCGAGCAGGACCGTCAGGGCGGCGGCGGCCCAGTACCGGCGCGTCGGACGCATGAATCCGATGTGGTGGGCACCACAATTCAACGCACCGGTCACCGGCGACTCGAGGACGAAGGCGGGTTTTTTATTCCGTGACAGTCTGTGGTCGCGTACACACCGTGTCATCCGTCCGTCTTGGTGTCCTCGTCTGGCTTCTGGTGGGGATCTGCCTACTCGGAGCCGGCGGCGTCGCCGTTGCAGGCGCCTCCGAACACGAGACCGAACACGAGCATCCGGACGAGGTGCGGGATGACGGTGATCTTGAGGCGGTCCAGCGGTGGCTCGGCGACCGGATGACCGAGATACAAATCAACTGCGCGGAGAACCTCTCGGTCATCGATTCGGTCGCCTGCGACCGACTCGACGAGGAGTATCCCGAGTACCTCTCGGAGTACGCCTCCGTCGAGCGCGAACGGACCAATGACGACGAAACCGCCAAGACCTACGAGGAAGCCGGAGAACAACAGGGGGAACTGGTCGAGGAGCGAGAGACGTACGAGGAGACCTACGAGGAGTACCAGGAGGCCCGGGAGGCAGGCGACGAGGAGCGGGCCCGCGAACTGGCCCGCGAGCTTCAGCGCCACTCCGCGCGAATCATCGAGGTCGGCGAGGCGCAGGTGCAGACCTACGAACAGCTCGAACAGCAGACGGGCAGGGACTACGACCGGGCGCGGGACGCCACGAGAGCGGTGATCGCCGAGATACGCAACACGACAGTGCAGGTCGAAGAAGTCACGTTCACGCCGACCGAATTGAGCGCGAACGCAGATTCCGACACCGCATCGTTCACCTCGCCGGCGACCATCAGCGGGACCCTGACCGACGAGAACGGGACGCGACTGGCCGACAGGACGGTCGCACTCTCCGTCGACGGACGGACCGTCGCGACGACCCGGACGGATTCCGGCGGCAACTACGAGGTGGATTACCGTCCGGTGGCGACCGAAACGGGGCCGACGACAGTCGAGGCAACGTACCGGCCGTCCGACGACGAGGTGTACCTCGAGTCGAACGCGACCGTCGAGGTCGACGTCGAGAGCGTCGAGCCGTCGGCATCGATCGAGACCGACGTCAAGGAGGTGGCGTTCGGCGACCCGGTTCCGGTCGAGACATCGGTCGCGGTCGAGGGCGAGGCCGCCGCGTCGGCCCTGGTCGTACTCTTCCTCGGTGACGAACAGATTGCACGCAACCGGACCGGCGAGAACGGGTCAGTCACCGTCAACGGGACGGTCCCGGCGACGGTTCCCGACGGCGAGCGAGAACTCCGCGTCCGCGTATCGAGGGCAGGCACCGCGCTGGACCCGGTCGAGGAGACGGCGCCGGTGACCGTTCTAGAGACGGAGACGGAGCTCACGATAGACGGTCTCCTGGACCGTGACGAGCTTGTCTTGAGCGGTCAGTTGACGACCGCCGACGGTCGACCGCTCCCCAACCAGAGCGTCGGTGTCAACGTCGACGCCGAGGTACGAGAGATATCGACGACGAACGACCGGGGGAGATACGCGGTTCGGATTCCCCGAGAGACCGGCGGCAACGCACCGTGGGACGTCTCAGCCGATTACGAGGAGTCGGAGTCCAATCTCGGGCCGAGCACCGTCTCCAGAACGCTCGAGGCCGAGGACATCGACACGACGAACGGCACGACGGTCGAGGGAGACGGCGGACTCGTAGACGAGGCCAGGGGACTCGTAGACGAGGCCAGGGGACTCGTAGACGAGGCCAGTAATGTCCTCTCGAGCCGGGACGGACAGGTCGGTGTCGGGGTTGCCGTCGCTATCCTCGCACTCGTGGCTGTTGCGCTGCTCTGGCGCCGCCTGACCGGTGACGACGCGGAACAGGACAGCTCCGAGGGATTCGCGGAGACGGACGAGGAGGACGACTCCGATGCCGACGAACAGCCGCTGACCGAGGCGTTCGTCGAGGCGGACACCGAGGAGTCTCCGATGCCCGACCCGGACTTCCTTGAGGTGGCTCGACAGCGGCTCCTCGAGGGGGTGCCCTCCGAGGCGGTCCGCATCGGCTACGGGGCTGTCCGCCGCGAACTGCTCGAGCGGGCCGGGAGCGAGGAGCGGGACACCCGCACCCACTGGGAGTTCTACCGCGAGATGGCCCCGGAACTGTCCGAGAACCAGGCGGCGGCGCTAGAGTCGCTGACCGAGGCCTACGAGCGGGCCGCCTTCGCCCCGTCGGGGGTCACCGAGCAGACGGCAGTGTCGGCCGTCGAGGCGGCCGCCGAGTGCCTGGAGGAGTCGTCGGTGACCGACGGCGGCACCGACGCCGAGAACTGACCGCGGGCGCCGGCGGCGACTCGCGAGCGTCAGTGAACTACCCCTGCCTACTCGCTCGCGCTAACGCGCTCGCTCCTTGAGGCAGGGGCTTCTGTCGAAGATTCCTCCATATCCGAGAGGCTTATTCGACGCGGGGCGTCCACAGCCCGCTCTACACCCTCCTCGGACTCGAACAAGTCCGAATTGGGCTTACCTGTACTCTTTCGAGCCATGTTCACCGCACCGTTCACGTCAGCGTTGTAGCGCGTCCCGTCCGACGCCTCGAACAATCCACGCTCGATACGCTCGCCAGCATACTTGTCGTGGTGTTCAACGGTTTCCTCGTCGTAGAATGAACATTTCGACGTGTAGGCTTCAGGCACTAACTCGAATCCGATACCTCGGGCGTCGAGTTTGTGCTTCAACTTCTGCTTCAATTTGTCGAACGGAATCTGGACGAAGTTCTGATTCGTCCTATCTCCGAGGTTCACGTTCTGCTTCCAGCCCTTCCCATCACCGATATACACCGTCTCGATTTGATTTTCGATACAGTAGTCGGTGATGATGCGAACAGTCTTGTTGAGGTAGTCGTTGACAACGTACCGACGCTTCTGGTGCAGTCGCTCAATGCGACGAGTCGTGCCCTCGATACCCTGCTTGTCCTTGATGGACTGGTAATGGGCGAGTCGTTTGTTGAACCACCGATTTTGAGATTTGAGATGCCGACCGTCCATGATGAACGAGTGGCCTCGATAGTCAACGCACGTCGCCAGATTGTCCACGCCAAGGTCGATACCGAGCCACGACCCATCAATCGTCTCGATTTCCTCTACATCCTGCTCGTACAGCACGCGGTACTCGAAGTATTGCGCGTCGGCCTTCGGGAGAATCTGGACGCGCTTGATATTCGCGTCCCGTACCTTGTCGTAAGTGAACGGGATTTGAATTTCGGTCAGGTCGCAGTCGAACTCATCGCGGTACGCTCGCGGAACGCCGAGTCGAATGTGGTCGTCTTTGACCTGAAAAGACTGTGAGGGGTATTCGAGTGTGTAGAACCCCTCTTTCGGCAGGTACGATGGGGGACTTACGTCAGCGTCGTACTTGTTCTCGCGCTTTTTCTCCACGAGATTGAAGAACGACTTGAACCCCCTATCGACCTGCTTCATCGTCTGTTGAGCGACTTGGCTCGGGAGTACCTCGTAGTTCCAGTTTGTTTTCAACTGGTCGTAAGCGTCGTAGTAGTTGAGGTACTCGCCGTTGTCGAAGTAGTGCTGTCGGACTTCGTAGAGCGTTTTGTTGTAGAGGTTTTTCGAGAGATGGCTCAGGCTCCGCAGTACCTCGTACTCGTCGGCGGACAGCCCACGGAGGTTTTGCTGGAGCGTCTGAACCATTCTATTACACTATTTGTTAGAATTAATGTTAAATGTTCGGATTCGGGGTGGCTGTGAGCCGATGACGGCGGGCGTATCCCCTCCCTACTGCGCTACTCGGCCTTCGGCCTGCGTTGCTCCTTGAGGAAGGGGTTTTGCCCGCCTGAATTTTATAAAAATTTCTAGAGCTTTCTCAGACTAAGTCTGGGTGGAGCCACATTCTGAGAATCTAGAAATGCAGGGACAGGCTGTTTTTGGAATGGAATTTGAAAAACAGTCAGAAAAACC
>JAHENN010000253.1 GCA_018609665.1 Haloarculaceae archaeon
CGAGGGCACCCGACTCCCCCGCCGCACGGTCGCCGGCGGTCTCGCGCTGGCTGCGGTCCCGTACGTCGCCGGCATCGCGGCGATCCACCCGTGGTGGCCCAGGGGCGGCCTCGCGGTGCTGTACCTCTGGCCGCTGCTGGCGGTCGGTATGCTCCTGGCGGCCGCCCTCGGCGGCGGCGCGCTCTACATGCGGGCGGCGGCGGTCGACGACGCGCCCGCGGCCGGCTGACGTCCCCGTCCCCGTCTTCGAAGCGCTTAACCACCGCTCCGGCCAACGCCGAGGCATGAAACGGCTCATCATCCACGGCGACCCCGGCATCCGGAAGGACGCCGTCATCGAGTACGACGGCCGGGAGTACGTCTGCTTCGGGGTCTCCCGGCAGGGCGAGTGGCACGGCCCCGACCGGCCGCAGCTGTGGTGCACCGTCGGCAGCGAGGACGAACGCGAGGACTTCGAGACGCGGAACTTCCTCCCGATGCGCATGGACGTCGAGGACGTCGACGCCGACGCGATCGACGTGATCGAGCGGGCCGGCGACCTGGCGGTGTAGCACGGGCCGCCGCGGCGGCAGTTCCGGCGTGGTTCCCCAACGGGCCAGGACCGACCGTCGACCCGCCGCTGCCGGGTGTGTGGTCTGTGTAGTTGGGAACGATTTGGGAATAGATTTATTTTCCACGCGTCGACCAGTGGGGCCGTGTCATCCGACGATTCCGTTCTGGCCGAGACGACGAGCCTCTGTCCCGACTGCCTCGAGCGGATTCCCGGCCGCTACGAGGTCCGCGGGGACCACGTCCACCTCGCCCGGGAGTGCCCGGACCACGGGGCCAGCAGCCGGCAGGTGTGGGGGTCGGTCGACCACTGGGAGTGGGCCCACGAGATGGCGGGCGACGTCTCCCCGGAGCCCGCGCCGGACGAGGACCTCGTCGTGGACCACGACCACGCCTGTCTCGCGGTGGTGGAGGTGACCGAGAGCTGCAACCTCTCGTGTTCGTTCTGCTTCGCCAGCTCCAGCCCGAGCGGCGCCCACCGCCCGACCGAGGAGGTGGTCGACCTGCTGGAGACGGTCAAGCAGGACGGCGAGCCCCGGCCGATACAGTTCTCCGGCGGTGAGCCGACCGTGCGCGACGACCTGCCCGAGCTGGTGGAGCTGGCCGGCGGCATGGGCTTTTCCCACATCGAGGTGAACACGAACGGCATCCGCCTCGGCACCGAGGACGGCTACGCACGGCGGCTGGCCGACGCCGGCGTCACGGCGATCTACCTCCAGTTCGACGGGCTCAGCGGCGAGGCGAGCAAGGACATCCGCGAGGTGGACATCGTCGCCGAGAAGCGCGCGGCCATCGAGGCCTGCCGCGAGGCCGGCCTCCCGGTCGTGCTGGTCCCGACGGTCGTCCCGGACGTCAACGACGACGAGATGGGCGAGATCGTCTCCTTCGCGATGGACAACCTGGACGTCGTCGAGTCGATCAACTTCCAGCCGGTGGCGCAGTTCGGCCGCTACGAGGAACACGGCGGTCGATTCAGCTTGGACCAGGCCGCCGGCGCCCTGGCCGACCAGCTCGACGGAATCGGCCAGCGGGACTTCATGCCGATCCCCTGCTGTTCGGCCACCTGCCAGATGGCCAGCATCCTGGTCCGGGACGACGACGGCGGGATCTCCTCGCTCGCACGGTACGTCTCCCCGGAGCTGTACCAGCAGATATCCGGGATGATCGGCGAGGACCAGTGGCTGGAGATGATGGCGGGAACGGAGCTCGGCGGCGACGCGGTCTGCTCGGCGGTCGGCTGCTGCGGCGACGACCCGACGCCCATCCCCGGCGCAATCGGGGAGGTGGCCGACATGTTCGGCGACGTCCTCGCCGTCTCCTTCACCGGGTTCATGGACGTCGACGCCGGTGACGCCGGCAAGCTGTCGAACTGCTGTGTCTCCGTGCCGACGGAGACCGGCGAGCTGGTACCGTTCTGTGCGTACAACATGACGACCGACGACGGGGAGTACGCCATCCGGAACCGGAACGACTGGGGCGGCCGCGACTCGGTGGGTGCGCCCTCCTCGTTCGCGGACCGCGCGGCCGAGGCGGTCGAGGCGGACCTGCCGGAGCCGGACGCGCTGTCCGACGCCGACCCCGGCGAGGTCTCCCACTACGCCGGGGAGGACGACGACTGATGAACCCCCTGGAGGCCGCCCTCTCGGACCCGTGGGCTGCGCTCCGCGAGGTGACCGACGACCCGCTCCACCCGGGCGGAGCGGCGGCCACGCGCGACCTCATGGACCGGGCGGACGTCGCCGCGGGGACGCGGCTGCTGGACGCCGGCTGCGGCGGCGGCGAGTCGCTGGCGCTGGCCGCCGAACGCGGCGCCCACCCGCTCGGCCTCGACCGCGACCCCGGCCTCGACGAGGAACTCGCGGTCGACGCCCCGGTCGTCCGCGGCGACCTCGGGACGTTCCCCGTCCGGGACGACAGCCTGGACGTGGTGCTGGCCGAGTGTACGCTCTGTCTCTCCGACGACGTGGAGGGGACGCTCGCGGAGGCCCGCCGTGCACTGGACGAGGGCGGCCGGCTGGCCCTCTCGGACGTGGTGACCGACGGGGACGAGCCACGGCTGCCGCCGTTCGTCGCGGGGGCGCTCTGTCTCACGAACGGGAAGGACCGCGACCGCGAGCGCCTGCGGGCCCGCGTCGAGGGCGCCGGCTTCGAGATCCGGGGCGTCCGCGACCACCGCGAGGACCTGCTGGCGATGCGCGACCAGGTGGCCGAACAGGTCGACCTCGACGGACTGTTGACCCTGATGGGCGACCGCGGCGACGACCTCCGCGAGCAGGCGTCGGAGCTGGCCGGGCGGGTCGAGGACGGCACCATCGGCTACGTCTCGCTCGTCGCCGAGGCCGTCTGACCCGCCGGCGTCGCGGTCACCCGTCGTCGGGAGCGCGGCCGACGGCGGCCCGGCCGGCGACGACCAGCCCCCCGGCGAGGACGAACACGCCGTCGGAGGCCAGCCGGTACGCCAGAACGACGACCCCGGCAGCGACGAGCTCGAGTCCCAGCGTCGCCACCAGTACGGTCGCCAGCGTCGCGTCGACGCCCCCGAGGCCGGCCGGCAGCGGGACGACGTTGCCGAGGCCCGACAGCGGGACAGCCAGTACCGCCACCGCGGGGGCGGCCGGGTGGCCGAACGCCACCAGCACCGCCGACAGCGCCAGCGCCCCGGCCACCCAGCCGGCGACGGTAAGCAGGAACGTCACCGCCAGCGCGGTCCACGATCGGCCGACCACGCGCACCGTCTCGCCGACGTCGGCCACCGCCCGGTCGATTCGTTCGGGAGCCAGCGCCGCGCTGGCCCGCGCCGACAGCCGACCCACGGTGGCCC
>JAHENN010000254.1 GCA_018609665.1 Haloarculaceae archaeon
CCCGTCGATCATCAAGTCCGAGCGGATGGTCTACCGCGCCGAACACCACCTCGGGCGGGTGCTCTCCAGCGAGGGCCCCGAGTCGACCGTCTTCGAGGTGGAGATAACCACGGCGGACGGCGAGACGGTCGTCTGCGAGGACCACGTGGGCGTGCTCCCGTTCGAGGGCGAGGAGTTCGAGGGGTCGGCCGGCGTGTTGCGGAACATCAGCGAGCGGTACGCCCTCGAGCGCCGCTCGGGCTTCCTCGAGGAGCTGGTCGATTCCGTCGGCGTCGGCGTCGCCGTCTACACCGCCGACGGCCGCTTCGAGTACGTCAACGAGGCCTACGCGTCGCTCCTGGGCTACGAGACCGACGACCTCCTCGGGACCCCCGTCGTCAAGGTCAACCCGCAGCTCGACGCCGACCGGTTCGACGGCTACTGGAACTCCTACGAGCCGGGCGAGACCCGCGACCACCGGACCGTCCACGAGCGGGCCGACGGGACGACCGTGCCGGTCCGGACGGTCACGACCTGCCGGCGAATCCACGGCACGGTCTACCACTTCGGGACCGTCTACCGGGACCGAGACGACTGACCCCGGTCAGTCCGTCGCCGCCGCCTCCGGCCCGCCCTCGCCGCCGGCGGACTCCTCGCGGCCGTAGATGTCGTCGATCTCCGCCCGGTAGGCCTCCCGGATGTTGCGGCGCTTCTTCTTCATCGACGGCGTCAGCAGGTCGTTGTCGGCGGTCCACTCCTCGGCCACGAGGCGGAACTCCTTGATCTCCTCGTGGTGGCCGAGTTTCTCGTTGACCCGCTCGACCTCCTCGCCGACCCACTCGCGGACGCGGTCGTCCTCGACGGCCCGTTCGGGCTCGTCCGGGACGTCGTGGCCCTCCTCGTCGGCCCACTCGCGCAACTGCTCGAAGTTCGGCGAGACGACCGCGCCGACGAACTTCTCGTCGTCGCCGGTCACCATGATCTGGTCGACGCGGGCCGAGGTGGCGAACTCGTCCTCGATGGGCTCCGGGGCGACGTTCTTGCCCGTATCGAGCACGAGCAGGTTCTTCCGGCGGTCGACGAAGCTGAGGTAGCCGTCCTCGTCGCGGGCGACGATGTCGCCGGTCCGAAAGTAGCTTCCGGAGGACGTGCCGTCCTCCGACTCCCCGCTCGCTCCGCTCGCGGGGACGTCCTCGGTGAACGCCGCCTCGGTCTTGTCCGGCTTGTTCCAGTACGACCCGAAGACGTTGGGCCCCTTCGCCAGCAGCTCGCCGACCTCGCCGTCGGCCGACGCCTTGGTCTCCTCGCTGACGACGTTGGGGTCGAGCGCGAGGTCGACCTCGCTGAGCGCCGGCCCCATCGTGCCGACGCGGATGTCCTCCGGCGGGTTCAGCGTCAGCGCCGGCGCCGTCTCCGTCAGGCCGTACCCCTCGAGGATGGTCAGCCCCATCGCGCGGTAGAGCTTCGCCAGCTCCGCCGACAGCGAGCCGCCGCCGGAGACGAACAGCTCGATGTTGCCGCCGAGTTCCTCCCGGACCGTCGAGAAGACGAGCCGGTCGGCGACGGCCAGCTTCGTCTCCAGGACGACCCCGGGGTCGTCGGCGTCGTCGTACGCCTGGGCGGTGTCGACGGCCCACTCGAAGATTCGCTTCTTCACCGGCGACTCGGAGGCCTGCTCGCGCATCTGGTTGTAGATGCGCTCGTACACCCGCGGGACGGAGGCGGCGCCCTCCGGCTGGACCTGCTTGAGGTCGTCGCCGACCGTGTCGGGACTTTCGGCGTAGGCGACGGTCATCCCGATGCCGAGCTCGTGGAAGTGGTTGATGCGCTCGAAGGCGTGCGCCAGCGGCAGGAACGCGAGCGCCGTCATGCCGGCCTCCATCGTCGGCAGGTCGTCGTCCTTGTCCGGCCGCGGGCCGATGCGCTTCCGCAGCTGGTTGAACGACCTCCGCCAGTTCCTGTGGGTCAGCTCGACGCCCTTCGGGTCGCCGGTCGTCCCCGAGGTGTAGACGAGCGAACAGAGGTCCGTCCACTCGCGGTTGTCGAGCCAGGAGTCGAACGTCTCGGCGTCGAAGGCCTCGGCGCCCAGCTCGTGGACCTCCGCCAGCGTGTGGACGTCCTCGCGGTCGTCGTAGCCGTCGAGTTCGTCCATGACGGCGACGAACTCCAGCTCGAGGTCGTCCTCGACCTCGAGGACCGTCTCCAGCAGCTCCTCGCTCCCGACGACACAGCCCATCGCGTCGTTGTCGTCGAGCAGATACTGCACCTGCGGGGCCGACGACTCCGTGTAGACGGTCGTGACGACGCCCTCCGCGGACTGGACCGCGTAGTCGGCGTGACACCACTCCATCCGCGTGTCGGCGTAGATACCCACCCGGTCGTCGGGGCCGACCCCGAGCTCCTGGAAGCCGGCCGCCAGGTGTCGTACGATGTCACCGACCTCCTCGTAGGTGACGGCGCCGTACTCCCCGGCCGGCGGCTCCGGAACGACCTCCGGCGTCAGCGAGCGGTCGTAGACGCCGCCCTTGTACAGCTGTGCCTCCCGCGAGCCGTTCCGCTCGACGGAGTCGAAGAACAGCTCCGGGATGGTCGTCTCTCCGATCACCTCGTCCGTGTACTCCCGTTCGGCCTCTCTCCAGTCCATAGATGCCATAGGTTGGCACACGCCTATTAAATCAACCGGCGTCCGCGCGGAACGCGCCGGGTCCCGACACACCCGCGTCATCGTTATATCGGGGCGGTCCGGCCGGCCGGACGTGGGAGCCGCGTCGTTCCTCGGCATGGTCGGGCTCGCGGCCGTCGTCGCCGTCGGGGTGCGGCGGTACCAGCCGTCGGTCGTCGGCCAGCTGGCGCGGCAGACGGGCGTCGACGGCCGGGCCGGGTGGGCGGCCTCCCTCGCGGCGGCAGCCTGGGCGTTCCTGCCGCTGCTGGCTGGCGCCCGCACCCGGACGGCGTGGGCGGTCGGCGCGGCCGTCGCCGGCGTCGGCTGCTATCTGCTCGTCGTCGCCGCCGGCTCCGTCGGGGAGTACCGGCTCCTGTCGGGCGTCGACCACCTCGACCCCGGGGCGGTGCGGCCGGGCGAGCCCGTCGCCGTCACCGGCGAGCCGACGACCGAGGAGCCCGTCCGGACCGTCGCCGGCCGGCCGTCGGTCCACGTCGACTGGCTCGTCCGGCGCGTCCGCCGGGTCGGCGCCCGCCGGACGTACGTCGCCGTCGCCGGCGACGTCGAGACGGCCGACTTCGCGCTCGGCGACAGCGTCCGGGTGCGGGCGACGGCCCCGCGCGTCGTCTCGAACGCCGAGGGACTGTCGACCGTCGCCCCCGACGAGGCGCCCTCCGACCCGGTCGAGTCGTTTCTCGCGGCGCACGACGACCTCCCGGACCCGGCCGACCGCGAGCACACGCTCCGGCTCTCGGAGACGTATCTCCCGGCCGACGAGCCGGTGACCGTCGTCGGGAGGCCCCGGCAGGGCGCGGAGCCGGGCGAGGTCGTCGTCGACGACGAGGACGGCGAGGTCGTCTTCGTCCGTGGCGACGCCGACGTCGCCGAGCGACAGCTGTACCGGCGGGTCTACTGGGTCGGGGCGGCCGGGCTGGCGATGGCCCTCGGCGGCCAGGCGCTCGGCGTCGCGCTGTCGGCGGCGACGCTGCCCGTCTGACCCGCGCGGCGGTCACCGGGCGTCGACGCCGCAGTCCCGGAACAGCCGGAGGTAGTCGCCGGCGACGGCGGCGTGGTCGTAGTCGCGGAGCGGCTCCGCGAGGTCGCGGTGCGGCTCCGTCCAGGCCGACGCGATGGCCTCGTCCAGCGCCTCCGACTCGGTGACGCGGACGCCGTGGTCGTGGCCGTCGAGCAGCTCGTGGGCCGGCGAGTCGGCCTGGTACTCGACGACGCCGACGCAGCCGGCCGCAAGCGCCCACAGCAGCTCGGACGCGAACTGCTCGCGGGTCGCCGTCTGGACGAAGACGTCGGCCGCCCGGTAGGTCGCCACCCGCCGCCCGCGGTCGACGTCGCCGACGAACGCCACCCGGTCGGCGATACCGAGCTCGGCCGCCTGGGCCTCGTAGCCGGCCCGCTCGGGGCCGTCGCCGATGACCGTCGCCGTCCAGTCGTCGCGGCCGCGCAGCTCCGCCAGCGCCAGCAGACAGCTCTCCAGGTTGGCGTCGGCGTCCAGCCGGCGGGCGTACACCGCCTCCGGGCCGCGGCGCTCCCGCGGCGGCGTCGCCTCCACCAGCGGGAAGTCGACGCCCTGCGGGACGACCGCCGTCCGGGCGTCGGCCACGCCGCGCTCCCGGACCCGGGTCCGGTGCAGTTCGGAGGGAGCGACGACCCGGGTCGCCGCGCGG
>JAHENN010000255.1 GCA_018609665.1 Haloarculaceae archaeon
CCAGTCGTCGGTGACCGACAGGAAGCCGTCGCCGATGCGAGACAGCATCCGCCGTCGGTCGTCCCGAACCGTCTCGAGCTCGTCCTCGTGGCGCCGCCGCCGCAGCTCTCCGGCGACCAGCTCGGCGAGCAGCCCGAGGAGCGACTCCTCCCGGCGCGTGAACGCCCGGTCGCGGGGGTCGTCGGCGGCGACGCAGACCGTCCCGTACGGCTCTCCCTCGACCTCGACGCTGGCGCCGAGATAGCAGCCGAGGCCGTACCGCCGGTAGGCGGGGTCGCTGGTCCACCCCTCGTCGGCGGTCGCGTCCGCGACGCCGAGCGGTCCGTCGCCGTCGACCGTCCGCCGGCAGTACGTGTTCGACAGCGAGTCGGTCGTGCCGGCGGCGACGAGGTCGTCGTCGCCGGCGACGCGCTCGACCTCGTAGTCGTCCGTCTCCGGGTCGACGGCCGACAGAAAGGCGACGTCGGCACCGAGCCGCTCGCGGCCGACCTCGAGCAGCCGGTCGACCGGCGCCTCGTCGGCGAGCGCCGCCCGGAGGTCGGCGAGGACGCCCCCGTCGCCGTCCGCGAGCGCCCGGACCCGCTCGCGGAGTTCCCCCTCCTCGGCGACGGGGTCGGGGAGGTACTCGACGCGGTCCGACCGGCTCGTCCGGACCGCGAGTTCCGGCTCGTGGTCGGCCGTCACCACCACGAACGGTAGTTCCGGCACCCGCTCGCGGACGCGGTCGACGACCGCGAGGGGGTCCTCGACGTCGTCGGCCGCACAGACCGCACAGTCCGGCGGCGACGCCTCGACCGCCTCCAGTCCGGTCGCGGCGGCACGGCGCCGCACCCGGACATCGTCGGCAGCCTCGAGGTCGGGCGTGTCCGTCTCGCCGACGACGAGCACCGATACGTCGCCGGTCATCGGTCGTCGCTCTGCGCCGCCGGGGCGAGGCCCGGGCGTGTGGTCCAACGGTCGTTGCGTTGGCGTTGCATGTACAGACGTTCGGCCCGGTTTCGGCTCCGAGCGGTATATACCTGCGCCCGGGCGACCGCGGCCGGTGCGCTCGCGCTCACGCCGTGGCTCAAAGAGCCGTTTGATGTACGGCCGCTTTTACGGCCCCGGACGCCGGTGTCGGGGACATGAATCGACACACGGTCGCCGTCGTGGCCCTCGTCGCCCTCGTCGCGCTGGCGGGCTGCAGCGGGTTGGGCGGGACGGGCAACGGCGGCGACGGCGCCATCGAGCAGGAGTCGGCCGGCGACGGCGCCGGCGACGCGAACGCCCCGGACTCCGACAGCGACGGCGAGGCGAGCGACGCACAGCAGCTCCAGACCCGACAGCGGCAGCTGATACGGACCGCCGAGATACGGCTCCGCGTGAACGACACCGAACGGGCGAGCGAGCGGGTCCGGGAACTCGCCGCCGACCGCGGCGGCTTCGTCAGCGACAGCAGTCGGGCGGTCGAGGAGCGACGCGGCGAGACGGTGCGGACCGAGACGATCACCGTCCGCGTGCCGAGCGAGGAGTTCGGGCCGACGGTCGCCGAGGTCGAGTCGCTGGGCGAGGTGCGGAGCGCCGACACCCGAAGCGAGGACGTCACGGACCAGCTGGTCGACATCGAGGCCCGGCTGGAGAACCTCCGGGCCGAGCGCGACCGGCTCCGGGAGCTGTACGACCGGGCCAACGACACCGAGGACGTCCTCGCCGTCCAGCGGGAGCTGTCCGACGTCCAGGAGGAAATCGAGCGGCTCGAGGCCAGGCAGGCGGCCCTCGAGCGGGACGTCGCCCTCGCGACGGTCACCGTCCGGCTGTCGGAGGAGCCGCCCGAGCCGCCGGCGTCGACGGCGTGGTACGACACGGGGCTCGTCGCGGCGTTCCTGTCGTCGGTGAGCGGCGTCGCGACGACCGTCCGGGCGCTCGCCGTCGCCGTCGCCTACCTCGCGCCGTACGCCGTCGTCTTCGGGGTGCCGGCCGCCGGCGGCGTCGTCGCCTGGCGCCGTCTCCGGTCGTGACCGTCGGCGCCGGCGGCCGTCGGCCCGAAGCCCCCGGTTCAACCCGGGTGCTCTTTCCGGCGGAACGGTCGAAATCGACCCGCAGACGGACGTTTGGACGGGTTTGTCACGACCGATTGACCGGAGCCCCCGGTCGGGGCGTCCGTGCCGCAGCAACGGCGGACGTTCGTCAAGACGGCGGGCGCGCTCGGAGCCGCGTCGCTCCTCCCGGGAGCGGCCGCGGCGCGGGAGACCATCGACGCGGACCTCGACACCGACGGCGGGGTCCAAGACGTGCTCATCGTCTTCGGGTCGCCCGCGCAGTTCGTCCAGCTCGAGCGGTTCGGCCTCGACTGCTACGCTTCGGGGTGCTCCCCATCGTCTACGCCGGGCTCACCGGCGACCGGGTGGCGGCGGTCGCGGAGCTGCCCGGCGTCCGGCGGGTCTCGCCGAACCGGACGCCGGAGTACTACGACGACGACTCCCGGGAGGTAACCGGCGTCAAGGCCGTCCGCGAGGAGTGCGGCTACACCGGCGAGGGGCTCCACGCCGCGGTGGTCGACTCGGGGCTGTTCGCGTCCCACCCGGACGTCGAGGGCGGGGTCGGCACACCTACGTCTTCACCGACCGGCTGACGTCGGGGACGGTCCGGGTCGAGGCCGGCCCGGCCGACACCGGTGACGTCGGCCACGGCACGGGAACGATGGCCGGCGACGACACCGGCGAGTTCGTCCGGGAGACCGAACCCGGCGACGGCAGCGAACTCCTACACGGTCGTCGTCACCGCGGACAACGAGGCCGGCTCCGACTCCGAGACCGTCGGAATCGCCGCCGAGCCGCCGCGCGGCACCTCCGACGAACGCGGTCTCGGTGCCGCCGACGCCGCCGGCCGGTAACCGGTCGGGGGGCGACCCACAGCGATTTGTCGGTCGCTCGCGGAACGTCGACCATGTACGCCTGCGACGCCTGCGGCGAGGAGTTCGAGACCCTCTCGGCACTCCGCATCGAGCACGAACCCTGCGCCGTCGCCGAACGCCAGCGCCGGTACGAGGCGGCCGTCGAGCGGCTGCGCGAGGAGCGCGGCATCGAACTCGGCGACCGGTGTCGGGTGATCGCGACCGGCGAGGAAATCGAGGTCGTCGACGTCGACCCCGGCGCGGACGACGACGCCGACCCCGAGGTGCTGTGGGTGCCCGCCGGCGCGGACGACGACCCCGACGACAGACGGCGGGCGTCGTTCGACGAAATCGTGTAGAGACCGGCCCGCGCCGTGCCGTCGCCGACTCCGGCGGACGGCTCCGTCTCTCCTTCGAGGTCGACACGACCGATGGTCGCGTCCCCGTCGAGTGCCTCGTTCCCTACGGGACGATGACCGCCACCTGCCCCGGCGACCCCGAGGAAACCGTCTCGGCCGGTCTGCCGGACCCGGCGCCGGTCGTCGACGGAATCGCGACGTGGCGGTAGCGGCGGAGACGCGGAGCCGCGGCCACGGCTACGGGACGGGCAGACGGCCGGAACGTCGCGGCCGGTGGGGTTCTCGTGGGGGGCGTGGTAACCGAGTTCTTACAAAACTTTAAGTGCAGTAATTTACAGAAGGTTCGTTGTAATGAGACCGACGGTACCGGCGCCGGAA
This sequence comes from Haloarculaceae archaeon, assembly GCA_018609665.1. Taxonomy (GTDB): domain Archaea; phylum Halobacteriota; class Halobacteria; order Halobacteriales; family Haloarculaceae; genus Natronomonas. The sequence continues at coordinate 3,610 of JAHENN010000255.1, forward strand.
CCGCCCGACTCGACAGACGCGTGGTACGCCCCGGACGTCCACGACC
>JAHENN010000256.1 GCA_018609665.1 Haloarculaceae archaeon
GGACGCCGCCGCCGAGCGTGGCGACGACGGTCCGCACCGTCGGCGACCCCGCCAGCGCCATCCCGGCGCCGGCGACGAGACAGAGCAGCCACATCAGCCGCGGCTTCGTCAACTGGAAGTACGCCCACGCGGTCTTGCGGAACCGTTCGACGCCGTCGAGGGCCGACAGCGGCTCCGGTTCGGGGGCCGGCTCGGCGAGCGACGGCTCCGGCGACGGCGTCGTGTCCGCGTCGTCGGTGCCGGTCTCGGCCTCGAGGTGCCACGCCAGCGCCAGCACCAGCGCGCCGAAGATGCCCATCGCGGCGAGCAGGTGGACGCCGGCGACGCCGCTGCCGGTCGCCACGAGGGCGCCGAGCCCCGCCTGGACCGGGTAGCCGACGAGGGCGACGCCGAGGGCCGCCCGGCTCCGGCCGTCCAGTTCCGTCCACCCGAGGACACCGGTCGCGAGCAGAAGCAGGCCGACCGCCACGGCCGCCGCCCGGTGCAGCAGCACGACGGCGACTGCCGGCGAGAGCGGCGCCTCGCAGGCCGGCCACCCGCCGCAGACCGCCGCGGCGTCGGCCAGCGCCGCCGTCGCGCCGACCACGACGAGCACGTAGACGCCGATGACCGACGCCGAAAGCAGCGCCGTCGTCGAGGGTCCACGCTCCATAACTCGAAGGTCGCCCCGTGCGCACTTAGGCCCCCCGTTTCCGAACGCCGTCGGGGGAAGTCAGCAACTATTTAGCCGGGAGGGTCGTAGCCGACGGTAATGAGGGCTACGCGTCTCGTCCATGCCGCGCTCGGGGTCGTCTTCCTCGTTCTCGCGGCCGATCCCGCGGTCGCCCAGACGAAGAACATCGACCTCATCACGGACCTCAACCAGACGCTGCTGTACGCGGCGATTCCGATCACCATTCTGGTGGAGGCCATCCTCATCTACGCCGTGGTGAAGTTCCGGAACAACGACGATCCGGAGCCGACCAGGGAGAACCGTCGGCTGGAGATCACCTGGACGGTCGCGACGGCCATCGTCCTGCTGTTCGTCGGCTTCGCCTCCTATCAGGTGCTGGCCGTCGAGGAGGTCGGCAACCCGGTTCCCGGCGACGAGGAACGCGTCGAGCCGACCGTCTCCGAGGACCTCGAGGGCGCCGCCGGCCCCTACGAGTCCGAGGAGAACGCCGTCGAGATCGAACTGCACGCCTTCCGGTACGGCTGGGAGGCCACCTACGAGGGCACAAACGTGACGACGAACAACGAGATACGCATCCCGACCGACCGGCCGGTCTACATCCACATCACCTCCGACGACTGGCTCCACATGCTGTCGGCGCCGGACCTGGGGCTGAAGCAGACCGCCTTCCCCGGCGAGTACAACACGATCAAGACGGTCGCCTACGAGGAGGGCAGCCACCAGTACTACTGCACCGAGTACTGCGGCGTCGGCCACTCCCAGATGAACGGCGAGTTCATCGTCATGGACGACGAGGAGTACGACCAGTGGCTCTCCGAGCAGCGGTCGACCGGCAACGGCACCGACGCCGAGGCGTCCGTCGCCCGCCCGGCCGCGTAGGCCGTCCGGGCCGCGCGGGTCGCCCGGTTTGAGAGGGTTTTTGTCGCTCCGGCCAAATCATCAGGACATGAGCCTTGACCACGACGAGGGCCACGGGGACCACCACCTCCCCGCGGTCGAGGACTGGCCACGGGGGTTCGGCGAGGCCTCCTGGTGGCCGTTCATCACGGCGCTCGGCGGGAGCGGCTTCTACGTCGGCGCGGCGCTGTTCGTGCTCGGACGGAACGGCATCGTCAGCCCCGCCGTCGGGCCCGGCGTGTTCATCTTCAGCACGTTCGCCTTCCTGGCGGGACTGTACGGCTGGCTCTACCACGCCTTCGTCGTCAACTTCTGGGAGGGCGAGGCCGAGGACCACGGCTTCCCGCTGAAGCTGACGATGCTGCTGTTCCTCGGCACCGAGGTCGCCACCTTCGGCGCCGGCTTCGTCTACTACTTCTTCATCCGCGGCTCCGACGTCTGGAGCGAGTCGGCGCTGCCGGAGCTCGTCGTCTCCGGAGACGTTCTCAGCTCGCTTGTGGTCGTGAACACGCTCATCCTGATCGCGAGTTCGTTCACGATGCACTTCGCCCACCACGCGCTGCTGGAGAACGACCGCACGCGGTTCGTCCGGCTGCTCGGCGGGACGCTGCTGCTCGGAGCCGTCTTCCTCGCCGGCCAGGCCTACGAGTACTACGAGTTCATCGTCCACGAGGGGTTCACCCTCACCGAGGGCGCCTACGGGTCGGCCTTCTACGGGCTGACCGGCCTCCACGGCCTCCACGTCGGCCTCGGGGCCGTACTGCTGTCCATCGTCTTCGTCCGCGCGCTGTACGGCCAGTACTCCGCCGAGAAGCACACCTCCGTCAGCACCGTCTCGATGTACTGGCACTTCGTCGACGTCGTCTGGGTCTTCCTCGTCGTCGTGCTGTACGGCGGCGCCATCGTCTGACCGGGCCGTCGCTCGCGCCCCGGTCTCGAGGCGTCGTCCACGTTCGACCGGGGCGGTGTATGTGGTGATCTGGGCAACTTGCGCTTGCCTTGCGGTGGCTTGCGCTTGCTTCGAGGTTGGTACCTGAGCCCTCGGCCGGGTCCGGCCGCGCGGCGCACGGCTCGCGTGGCTCGCGGCGACCGTCGGTCGCCGCTCCCCCGGGCGGCAGTCTCCCGTCGGTCGACCGCCCGCTCGCCGGTCGCCACTCCGATGCCCCTCGCGGCTTGGTCCGGACGACTCCCTGCGGTCGCCGTCCGGCGTTCGGCTCGCCGCCGCCGGACGTCCCGGACCGGGCGGTCGGCTACGCCGCCACGCGGGCGAGCGCCGCGGGAGCTTTCGAGGTGGTGTAGTTCGTTTCACCGGAAGCATAGACGATCCGCCCGTACCACACACCGATTCCGGCAGCTACGTAACCATTTGACCTCGACACCACGGAGCCCACGCCGGGACGCACTCGCCGACCGGTTCCACTTCCACCCCGCGTGCCCGGCGTATATGTGTGCCCGGGTCGTCTGCCGTGGTGACGGGCCGACGCGAGCCTCGCGTCCGCCCCGTCGGTCTCATGCAATCGCACGACTCCACACGCTGTCCGACCTGCGGCGAGAGCATCCGGTCCTGCGACGTCCTCATCGCGTACCGGACCGACGACGGGACGAGTCGCTTCGCCGACTGTCCGGGGTGTGGCGCCGTCGTCCACCCCGTCGGGTGACCGCCCGGTGTTCGACACCGACCCCGAGCCGCTCTGCGTCTTGGCCGTCGGCGACGAGTACCTCTTCGCGGAGTACCTCGACGGCGGCACGCTGTTCGACGACCTCCGGGAGCACTACGACGAGAGCGCCTCCTGGTTCGAGGTGCCGGCGGAGGCGTTCGAGACGGTCCGGGACCGGCTCGAGGAGGCGTACTACGACCCCGTGGTGGTCGAGGACCTGGAGCCGTACTGCGTCGTCGTCGACCGGTACGACGAACACGCCGGGATACTCAGGCGGTCCGTCGCGGACTGGCAGCGGGAGGGGCGTCGCTTCTTGCTGATGCGGGACGAACTGGCGGTGAAGGAGGCCCTCGAGCGCGGCGCGACGCCGCTGGAGGAGACGGAGTTCGTCGCCGGCATCTGAGGCGCTGACGCTGACCCGGTCGCCGTGCGTCCGAGCGACGGCGGCCGACGCCCGTGTCGTCGGTGCCGGCACCGCTGGCCGATACCGGGCGTCGTTATGCCCGCGGCGACCGACGTTCGGGCATGGCCAGCACGTTCCGAACTACGGATGGGTTGCTCGACGCGCTCGCGGACCGGAGCTTCGAGCGGCCGCCGGCGCTGGTGGCGAACGCACACGTCACCGGCCTCGGCGTCGCCCGCGCGCTCGCGAGGGCCGACGTGCCGGTGATCGCCGTCGACCGGAGCCCCGACGGGGTCGCACCGCCGTCGGAGGCGGTCCATCTCGCCGGCCGGGTCGCGTACCCGCTGGAGGACCCCGAGGGCTTCGAGGCGGACCTCGCGGCGGTCGTCGACGCCGTCGGACGGGACGTCGTCGCGTTCGGCTGCATGGACGAGTGGGCCCAGGCCTTCGCCGCGGCGGACGTCGACGGCCTCCGGCGGCCGTTCTCGGGGCCGGGACCGATGGACCGCGTGCTCGACAAGGAGTCGCTGTACGCCACCGCCGAGGAGTTCGGCGTGCCGTACCCGGAGACCTACCGGCTCTCCGAGACCGACCCCGCCCGGGCCGCCGACGAACTGGGGTTCCCGCTGGTGGTCAAGCCCGCCCGCAAACGGGAGTTCGAGGAGGCGATCGGGACGAACGTCGTCGAGGTCGACGACGAGGCCGAACTCGAGGCGGTGGTGTCGGCCGCCCGCGAGGCCGACGTCCGGGTGATGGCACAGAAGCGGGTCGACGTCGCGCGGGGCCGGGACCACAGCGTCGGCTCGTACGTCCCGCCGGGCGACGACGACGCGCTGGCGCTGGTCGCCAACCCGGCGGTCCGGTATCCGCTGTCGTTCGGCACGTCGACGCTGGTCGAGACGGCCGAGCGGCCGGCGCTCCGGGACCGCGCGCTCGGGATTCTCGAGGCGTGCGGCTACCACGGCATCAGCGAGGCGGAGTTCGTCTACGACGCCGACCGCGAGGAGTTCCTGCTCCTCGACGTCAACACGCGGCCCTGGAAGTGGATCGGCCTGCCGGTGGCGGCGGGGCTGAACCTCCCGCTGGCGGCGTACGCCTCGGCCACCGACGCGGAGTACGAGCCGGGCCCGACGACCGACGCGCGGTGGGTCTACCTCCGGGACTACCTCGAGCTGCTGGCGACGGCCGAGGGGTTCGACGACCGGTTCGACCGCGAGACGTGGCGGCGACTCCTCTCCGGCGCCTTCGAGGACCGCGGCGACCTGACGACGGGCGTCTACCGGCCCTCGGACCCCGACCCGGCCGCGAAGCTGCTGGCGACGGCGTTCTCCGACCGGGAGTACTACTGCGCCTGCTGACGGTGCCACTCCGGCCCCGGGCGACGGAACCCGCGACCGGTCCGGCCCGCGCAGTCGGCACCCGCGGTCCAGCCTGCGCCGTCGACACCCGCGGCCCAGCCTGCGCCGTCGACACCCCCCTGTCGTCAAAAGAGGGATACGCTCCGCCCCGGTGGATTGGGTATGCTCTCGGACATCGACAACGCCCGCAGACTGATGCTACTGCTCGGCGACGAGGGGTTCACCGAGGCGCTGACGCAGGCCGAGGAGCTCGTCGAGGACGCCAACGACACCCTCGAGCGGGTCGAGGACATCGAAGACGAGGCCGCCGAGGCGGTGAAGGAGGCCAACGAGACGCTGCTGGCCGTCGACCGTCGGCTCGACAAGGTCGACCGGACGATCAGCCTGCTGGAGGCGAAGATCGAGGCCGGGTTCAGCCTCGCGTTCTTCGTCTTCGCGGCCGACGCCTTCTTCAGCGGCGACCTGCTGTTCGCCGCCGGGCTCACGATTCTGGGGCTGCTCGGCGCCGGCCAGCTCGCCATTACCATCGTCAACATTCCACAGGTCGAGAAGCTCTGGGCGGCCGCGGTTTACCTTTTCGAGCGGCTCGACGAACGGCTCGAGGACAGGGACGACGGAACCGACGAGCGGGACGCCACCGACGACCGGGCGTAGCCCGGCGCGGCCGGCGGTCGCACGTCATCACTCCTCGCCGGTCGCCAACTGCCGCAGCAGGTCCCCGATGGCCTCCAGGCGGTCGTCCTGGCCGTCGATGCCGTGTCTGTCGGCGAGGTACGCCGGGTCGTTGTAGCTGACCCGCACCGTCGAGCCGTCCGTCCAGACGAGCAGCTTCTGCGGCAGGTCGACGGCGACGCTCCGGGCCGCCCGCATCAGCGGCGTCCCGGCGTCGGGGTTGCCGAAGATGAACAGCGTCGTCGGCGGCAGCTCCCGGTCGACCGAGGCGGCGTTTTCCGCGTGGTCGACCGTCGCCAGCAGGGTCGCCCCCGACGCCTCGATGTCGGCCTCGATGCGGTCGACGGTCGCCTCGAACTCCTCCTCGACGGTGACGGTGACCAGTCCTGTCTGGTCCTGCGTCTCGGTGTCGGTGTCGCTCTCGCTCATGCGTGTTGGGGTCGCCTCCTCCTCGCCGGCCGTACAGCCCGCGGCGGCGGCCGCGGTGGTGGTGCCGAGCAGCCGGAGCAGCGTTCGTCGCTCCATCCGGGTCGTGGTGCTTCGCCCGCACACAAATTATTTTCGTAATATTGTCGTCGAAAGCTTCCGCCGGTGACGGTGACGTCGGGAGCGGCGGCTGGCTCCGCCTACCGGCGTCGGTAGACGAGCAGCGCGGCCGCGAGCAGTCCGACCAGCGCGACGAGGGGCGTGAAGCCGGGGCCGTCGGCGATGGTCGGCGTCCCGCGGTCCGCGGGAACGTTGCCGCCGCCGTCGTTCTGCGGCTGTCGCTGCGTCTGCGTCGCCTGCCCGCCGCCGTCGTTGCCGGCGCCCTGCCCGGATTCCTCGTCGACCTCGTTGCCGCCGGGGTCGGCGCCGCCACCGGCATCGTTGCCGCCGCCGTCGGCACCGCCACCACCGCCGCCACCGCCGCCGCCGTCGGCACCGCCACCACC
>JAHENN010000257.1 GCA_018609665.1 Haloarculaceae archaeon
CCCCGGATGAGGTCGTCGTCCAGCGCCCGCCGGTAGATGACCGACGCCACCTCCCGGACGGACCGCGGGACGCCCAGTGCCGACGCCATGCGGTCGACCTCCGACAGCGCGAACTGGAGGTTCCGCTCGCCGGCGTCTTTGGTGCGGATGCGTTCCTGCCACTTCCGGAGGCGGTGCATCTGCGAGCGCTTCTTCGAGGAAATCGAGCGGCCGTAGGCGTCCTTGTCCTTCCAGTCGATCTGCGTCGTCAGCCCCTTGTCGTGCATCGTCTGGGTGGTCGGCGCCCCCACCCGGGACTTCGACTGCCGCTCGGAGTGGTTGAACGCCCGCCACTCGGGGCCGGGGTCGATCTGGTCCTCCTCGACGACCAGCCCACAGTCGTCGCATATCAGCTCCCCCCGGTCGCCGTCCTTGACGATCTCCTCGGAGGAGCACTCCGGGCAGGTCGCCGTGTCGCCCCGCTCGTCCTGCGTGGCGTCGGACTCCCCGGACGTCTCGCGCTCCCGCTGGCGGGTGGGCCGTGACATCGTACCTGACGCTAACCCGACCGACCGACTTAAACCCCCGCCACCGTTCGGCGGCCGACGAGACGAACCGACGGCCGGCAGCGACCTCGGCGCGGCCGCGGCGGCGCTTCCGGCGCGAGACCGGAAGGGATAACACCCGGAAGCCGAACTCCGAGACGTGCCCGTCATCGACTGCGACCCGGCAGCGGCCCGCGAACGGCTCGAGTCGGCCGGCGTCGACGTCGAGGCCGGCAACACCGACCACGAGCGGTGGCGGGCGACCCACGCCGACGCGACGGCGGTCGCCTACGACGACAAGGTGGTCGTCCAGGGCGGGTCGCCGGCCCGGCTCGTCGGCCTCCTCGAGGGCGGCGGCGGCCGGGCACACCTCTACTTCGACGGCGGCTCCCGCGGCAACCCCGGTCCCGCGGCGGTCGGGTGGGTCATCGTCACCGGCGACGGGGTCGTCGCCGAGAACGGCGAGCGGGTCGGCCGGGCGACGAACAACCAGGCCGAGTACGAGGCGCTGCTCCGGGGGCTGGAGGCCGCCGTCGACTACGGCTTCGACGAGCTGGCGGTGCGGGGCGACTCCCAGCTGGTCGTCCGGCAGGTCCGCGGCGAGTGGGACGCCAACGACCCCCAGCTCCGGGAGAAGCGGCTCCGGGCCCGGGAGCTGCTCGCCCGGGTCGAGGAGTGGTCGATCGACCACGTACCGCGGGAGATAAACGACCGGGCCGACGAACTGGTGAACGACGCACTCGATGGCTGACGACGAGTCGCATCCCGACGATCGTGACGAGGGGTCGCATTCTGACGACGGGCCGCTCCCCGACGACATCGTGGCGCGCGCGCTGACGCTCACCCGCCGGATGCGCGAGGCGGTCGGCGACGCCGAGCGGGCCGCCTACCGCGAGGAGCGGGACGGCTTGCTCGCCGAACACGGCTACGTCCCGCGGACTCGCGAGGACGACGCCGGTGAGACGCTCGTGCTCTACCCCGAGGAGTGGGTCGAAAACGGCGTCGTACAGGTCGACCGGATCGACGACGTCGACCGCGGCGTCGAGCGGTCGCTGTCGGGGGTCGGCGGCGACGACTGGGCGGCCGTCGAGGCGCACAACCGGGCCGTCGCCGAGCGGGTCGCCGAGGAGCACGGCGACGTCCACGGCGCGAACGCCCACGCCTTCGCCGACTTCATGGGGAACCACTACCGCAAGCGGGTCGAGGCGGCGACGCCGGCCGAGCGCGAGGAGTTCCGCGAGGAGTACTTTCCGCGGAACGCCTGGCCGACGGACGACCAGCGGGCGGCCGTCGAGCGGTCGCTCCGGCTCGTCCGCGAGGTCGGCGAGCGGACGGCGGAGTGACGGCCGGCGCGCGACCGGCCGACTTATCCGGCACAGTCGCCTTGCTGTCGACATGGAGTGTCGGCGCTGTGCGAACGCGCTGGAGCGGCCGGGCGACTACTGTCTGGTCTGCCGCAGCGCCAACGCCGACACCGTCGTCCTCGACTGCGGCCGCGAGCGGGCGACCGTCACCTGCCTGCTCGAGGAGGAGGTCGTCGCCGAGCGGACCGTCACCACCGAGCCGGAGACGGAGGGCCGGTGGGCGACGACCGAACTCCGCAACTACGCCGGCCGCATCGCCGACGAGGTCCGGCGCAAGCGCCCCGAGGAGGTGTACGCCGCCGGCGACCGCGAGGTGCTGTCGTCGGTCCGGGCGGACGTCCGCTACCCGTTCTACCGGGTCCGGGACGACGACCCCATCGAGGCGGTCCGGGAGCGGCGCGGCGAGCCGGCCCTGGAGGTGGTCGAGGCCTCCGTCGCCGAGAAGCTCGGCGGCAGCCACTCGACGCTCATCGGCGGCCGGGACGGCCGTCACGTGCTCGAGGCGGTCGCCGACCACCCCCACGTGAAGAAGATCGTCCCGGGGCCGATCGACGCCGGCGGCTCCGGCTCCCGGACGGGCGTCCGGGCGAAGGCGACCCGGGCCGACGGGACCGGCAACGTCCGGCTGCTCATCCGGGACGGCTCCAGCGTCCAGGAGAACCGGGTGGTCACGACCGCCGGCGACCGGAAGCTCGGCGAGCACGTCCGGGCGGACCTCAACGACGCCCTCACCGAGGCCGGCTTCCGAGAGTAGGGGCGGCCTCGCTCTGGACCAGCCACCCGCCCTCGATGCCGCAGGCCGCCCGGACCTCGTAGTCGACGGTCGTCGCCGGGCAGACCCGCGACCCGCCTTCGACGCGCTCGACGCGGAGCGGGACGTCGAGCGTGTCGCCGCAGCAGCCGACGCCGACGAACTCCTCCCAGACGTCGCCCCGCTCGGCCCGCTCGCGGGTCCTCCGGAGGTACGAACGGAACGACGGCGCCTCGACTCGCATCCGGCCCCAGTCGCTGAGGTCGGCCGGGTAGGAGACGACCAGTCGACCGGCCGTCTCGGCCGCCCCGTCCGCTTCGCCCGCCTCGCCCGGGTCGGCCGCGTCGGTCGCGTCGCTCGGTGTCATACCCGGCCTTCGGCGTCGACGCACAAACAGATATCGCCGAGCGCGGGTCGAAACGTGGGGTTTATGCGTTCGCTGGCGCCACGATTAGGTATGGCTGAACGAGGTTCGACCGGCAGCGCGGGGCGGTTCGGCGCCCGGTACGGCCGGGTCGCCCGCCGCCGCGTCGCACAGATCGAGGAGGACACCGAGAACGCCCAGGTGGACGGCGACGACGTCACGCGGGTCGGCACCGGCATCTGGGTCAACGAGGAGACCGGCGAGAAGTTCACCGGCGGCGCCTACCGCCCGCAGACGCCGGCCGGCGAGACCGTCACCCGCTCGATCCGCGCCGCCCTCGGCGAGGACGACTCCTGACGATGAGCTACAAGTGCTCCCGCTGCAAGCGCGACGTCGAACTCGACGAGTACGGCGGCGTCCGGTGTCCGTACTGCGGCCACCGCGTCCTGCTGAAGGAGCGGAGCCGCGACATCAAGGAAGTCGACGTCCAGTAGCGCCGCTCTTCTCGTGTCCGACCGTCCGCACAGCGCCGCGGTGACCGCCCGCTACCCGGACGGCGACGCCGCCGCCGTCGTCGCCGCCGCCGTCTCCCGCGAGGTCGGCGAGATCGACGGCGACCGCTCGACGGCGACCGTCCGCCGGGACGGCCCCGAGGTCCGGATCGACGTCGCGGCCGACGACCTCGTCGCGCTGCGGGCCGGGCTCAACACCTGGCAGACGCTCCTCGAGGTCGCCGAGCGCGGCTTCGAGGCCGGCGACCCCGCTGGCGACGGTCGGTGACCGCCGAGGCGGCCTACCTGCCGTCGGGGGTCGGACGGGTGCTCGCGATGATGTGGTCGCCGTTCACCAGCGCGACCCGGTAGTGGGTCTCCCCGCGCCGGAGGTAGACCACCAGTTCGCCGCAGCCCCCGCTCCGGGCCCGGGTCTCGACCCGCTCGCGGAGGCGCTTGAACGCCGGCGGCGCCGACCGTCCGTTCGGTGCGGTGTACTCGCCCTCCTCGAGGGCCGTCTCGACGAGGTCCTGCTCTTCGGCCGGGAGGTCGGCGAAGACGATCGGGTCGGCGGCCTCGCAGTCGGGCGCCGGGACGGTCTTCAGCCGGAGCCGGGCGGGCATCTCGGCCGTCCCGACGGGACCGGAGTCGTCCGCGCCGCCGGAGACGCCGGTACAGCCGGCCAGCGCGCCGGCGCCGAACAGGCCGACGGCGCCGAGCACCGCGCGCCGTGTCGTCGGGCGGTCGGGAACGTCGCGGGACATACGGGAGCGAACGGCTCCCGGGGAGTAAGAGGCGACGGAATGTCAAACGGCGATTTCAGTGACCGGGTCAGGCGACGGGGATGTCCTGTTCGGCCTCCAGCAGCTCGTGGTACCGGTTGCGGATGGTGACCTCCGAGATGTCGGCGACCTCCGAGACGGCTGCCTGGGTGGTCTTCTCGTTGGTCAGCAGCGAGGCGGCGTACACCGACGCCGCCGCGAGCCCGACCGGCGACTTCCCGGAGTGGACGCCCTGCTCCTTGGCGTTGCGCAGCAGCTTCCGGGCGCGGTTCTCGGCCTCCTCCGAGAGGTCGAGGTCGCTGGCGAACCGCGGCACGTAGCTCTCGGGGTCGGCCGGCTTGACCTCCAGGCCGAGTTCCCGGACCACGTACCGGTAGGTGCGGGCGATCTCGCTCTTCTCGACCCGGGAGACGCCCGACACCTCGTCGAGGCTCCGGGGAACGCCCGCCTGGCGGGCGGCGGCGTACAGCGACGACGTCGCCACCCCCTCGATGGACCGCCCCGGCAGGAGGTTCTCGTCGAGGGCGCGGCGGTAGATGACGCTGGCCGTCTCC
>JAHENN010000258.1 GCA_018609665.1 Haloarculaceae archaeon
ATCGACCTGGAGCCGGGCGCCCACCGCCGGAACGTCACCTGCGAGGGCGTCGCGCTGGACGACCTCGTCGGCGAGCGGTTCCGCGTCGGCGGGGCGGTCTGCGTCGGGACGGAACCCTGCGAACCCTGCCCGTACCTGGAGCGACGGCTCGGGGAGCCGGGCCTCCGGGAGGCGCTGGTCGGCCGCGGCGGCCTCCGGTGTCGGATCGTCGAGGGCGGCCGCATCGAGCGCGGCGACCGGATCGAACGGGCGTCCACCGACCGCCCCGGAAGCGACAAATAGAAGCGAACGCGCCGCCTTCGTGACGGTAATGACCGATTCCGTCGTCGGATCGCTGGTCGAGCAGTCGACCGTCGAGACGCGGGTCGAGTCCGGCGAGGCCCCCGGCTGGGTCGCCGACCACTGGCGGACGTTCCACGATGGCCTGACCGGCGAGCGGGACGGGTCGCCGTTCCCGTGTTTCTTCGGCGCCGAGTCCGTCCGCGACGGCGAGCCGCTGTACACCGCGGTGCCGTCGACGACCGACCCCGACGCCCTGCTGGACCTCGGCCGGACGCTCGCGGAGTACCTCGACACCTGGCAGGACCACGGCGACCGCGCCTCGCTCGTGACGTTCTTCCGGCCGCCCGCCGAGCCGCTGTCGGAGGCCGACTACCACGAGGCGCTGTGGCACATCCTCCAGTTCCTCCACGTCCACGACCCCGAACCGTGGCCCGACGACATCCCGACGGACCCCGACGACCCCTACTGGGAGTTCTGCTTCGCCGGCGAGCCGATGTTCCCGACGTGTCGGGCGCCGTTCTACGACGAGCGGATGAGCCGGTACTGTCCGGTCGGCCTGGAGATAACCTTCCAGCCGCGGGCGCTGTTCGAGCACCTCGACGTCACGGCCGACCACGAGGCCGGCCGGCGGGCCCGCGACGTCATCCAGGGGCGGCTCGAGGAGTACGACGGCGTCTGCCCGCACGCCGACCTCGGCGACTGGGGCGTCGAGGGCGACCGCGAGTGGCCGCAGTACATGCTCTCGTCGGACGACGAGCAGGCGCCCGACGAGTGTCCCGTCACGGTCACCCGCGAGCACCCCAAGTCCGAGCGGCTGCTCGACGACGCCGACCGGGTCGTCCGGGCGGAACTGTGACCGGGCTCGACGGGACGCCCGTGCTGCTGCTCGTGGACTTCCAGCAGGGGTTCGACGACCCGGCCTGGGGGAGTCGCAACAACCCCGACGCCGAGACGCGGGCCGCGCGGCTGCTGTCGACGTGGCGGGAGGCGGGCCTGCCGGTCGTCCACGTCCGTCACGCCTCGACGGAGCCGGACTCGCCGCTGGCGCCCGACGGGCCGGGCTTCCGGTTCGTGTCCGACCTCGCGCCGGCCGACGGGGAGCCGGTCTTCGAGAAGCGCGTCAACGGCGCCTTCCTCGACACCGGCCTGGAGTCGTGGCTCCACGAGCGGGGCCACGACACGCTCGTCGTCTGCGGGCTGACGACCGACCACTGCGTCTCGACGACGACCCGGATGGCCGAGAACCGCGGCTTCGAGGTCCACCTGGCCCGCGACGCGACGGCGGCCTTCGACCGGGAACTCGACGGCGAGCGCATGGCGCCGTCGGCGGTCCACCGGTCGGCGCTGGCGCACCTGGCCGGCGAGTTCGCCGCCGTCCGCCGGGTCGACGACATCGTCGCCGCCGTCTCCGGGCGGCCCGCGCCGTGACGCCGACCTTTTGAGCGCGGGTCTCCGACCACAGGGCATGGACACCCGCGCGAAGCGCGAGGCCGCCGTCGACGACCTGTCGGCGTTCGACGGGGTCGTCGTCGCCTTCTCCGGCGGCGTCGACTCCTCGGTGGTCGCCGCCCTCGCCCACGATGCGCTCGGCGACGACGCCGTCGCCTGCACCGCGAAGAGCGAGACGCTGCCGGCCGCCGAGCTCGACGACGCCGCCCGCGTCGCCGAGGAGATCGGCGTCCGCCACGAAATCGTCTCCTTCTCGGAGCTGGACAGCGAGGCGTTCGTCGAGAACGGCGAGGACCGCTGTTACCACTGCCGGTCGATGCGGCTGGGGCGGATGTTCGACACCGCGCGCGAGCTGGGTATCGACGTTGTCTGCGACGGGACGAACGCCTCCGACCCCGGCGAGGGCCACCGGCCGGGACTGCGGGCCGTCGAGGAACTCGACGCATACTCGCCGCTCTTGGAGCACGACATTACCAAGGAGGAGGTCCGGGAAATCGCCCGCGACTACGGGCTGTCGGTGGCCGACAAACCCTCGATGGCGTGTCTCTCGTCGCGCATCCCGACGGGACTGGAGGTGACCGAGGAGCGGCTCACCCGCGTCGAGGTCGCCGAGACGCTGCTGCGGACCTGGGGGTTCGAGCAGTTCCGCGTCCGGGACCACGACGGCCTCGCGCGCATCGAGGTCGGCGAGGACGAACTCGAGCGAGCGCTGGACCCCGAGTTCGCGGCGGCGGCCCGCCAGCACCTGACCGACGCCGGCTTCGACCACGTGACGCTGGACCTGGCGGGCTACCGGACCGGCAGCGTCTCGCCGGCCGACGACGATGAGCAGACGGCCGACGTCCTCGACGCCGACTACCCGTCCGGGTGAGGACCGGCGCCCGCAGCGAGGAGTAAGCCCCTCGCACGCGGCGCTGCAGCTACTGGTCGTCGATGTCGCGCCGGCGCCCCCGGGATGTCCCCTCGCTGCTCGACGGCGGCCTCGGGCCGGTCCGGACCCTCGTCGACCGCTACGGCGGCGAGCTGCCGGTCGAGGAACCAGCTCCGCGGGACCGTCTTCGTCGTCGAGCTCCCGCGGCCCGGGTCGACGGCCCGCGAGGCGCCCGGCGAGGTGGCCGCCTCTGCCTGACCGCCGGTGGTCACCTGCGCCAGGCCGTCACGTTCTCGCTGACGACGCGCGAGTCGCCGTCGCCGTCGCTGGCGTCGAGTTCGCTGACGCCGCAGTTGTCGAGGTGGTGGTCCGACAGCGCCGCCGGCAGCGACAGCCCCTTGACGTGGCCGAGCAGGGCACACAGCGGGCCGCCGTGGGTGACGACCAGGACGGTTTCGTCGGTCCCGCGGAGGTCCTCGAAGGCCGCGGTGACGCGGTCGGCCATCGCGCGGAGCGACTCGCCGCTCTCCGGCGCCCGGTCGGCGGCCCGGTAGGCGGCCTCGTCGAGTCCGAACTCGGGGAAGCGGGCGGCGACCTCGTCGTACGGCAGCCCCTGGTAGACGCCGACGTCGCGCTCGCGCCAGGCCGCCGTCGCCGTCAGGGGAGCGTCGACGGCCGCGAGGATGCGGTCGGCGGTCTCTCTGGCCCGCGGGAGGTCCGACGTCACCGCGCGGTCGACGTCGTAGCGGTCGGCCAGCCACGCGCCGGCGGCGGTCGCCTGCTCGCGGCCCGCGGCGTTCAGCTCCACCGGGGCCCACCCCTGCATCCGCCCGGTCCGGTTCCAGTCGGTTTCGCCGTGTCGGACGGCGACGACGCGGGTCATCGCCGCCGGGTACGCCGCCGTCCCGCATGAGCCTTCGGTCGGCCGGCGCCGCGCAACGGGCGACGGGCGGCGAGCGATGACCGGCGAGCGATGGTCGAGACCGGCCGTGCCGGAAGGGGTGCGCTTTTACTCCGCGGGGCCACGCCTTCGTGTGTGTCGACCCCGTCCGGCGTCGAGGAGGTCATCCCCGAGTTCGCCGACGCCTTCCCGTTCGAGTCGTTCAACCGGATGCAGCGGGCGGCGCTACCGGCGGTGCTGGAGTCGGACGACAACGTCGTCGTGAGCGCGCCGACCGCGAGCGGCAAGACCGCCCTCGCGGAGCTGGCCATCTGCCGGACGCTCCGGCAGGGCGGGACGGCGCTGTTCCTGGCGCCGCTGCGGGCGCTCACCAACGAGAAGGAAGACGAGTGGGAGCGGTTCGAGTCGCTGGGCTACTCGGTGTACGTCGTCACCGGCGAGCGGGACCTCAACCCCCGCCGGGCCGAGCGCGCGGACATCCTCGTGATGACGCCGGAGAAGGCCGACTCCGCGACCCGGAAGCACGACTCCCCGCGGTACGCGTTCATGACCGACGTGGACTGCTGTGTCATCGACGAGGTCCACCTGCTGGACTCCGAGAAGCGGGGGGCGGTTCTGGAGGTGACGGTCTCCCGGCTCCGGCGACTCTGCGCCCCGCGGGTGGTGGCGCTGTCGGCGACGATGTCCAACGTCGACGACGTCGCCGCCTGGCTGGACGCCCCGCCGGACTGCACCTTCGAGTTCGGCGACGACTACCGGCCGGTGCCGCTGCACGCCGGCGTCGAGACGTACGCCCACGGCGACAACGCCTTCGCCGACAAGTACCGCCGGCTCTACCGGGCGCTGGACCTCGCGGAGCCGCACATCACCGACGGCGGGCAGGCGCTGGTGTTCGTCGCCTCCCGCCAGGACACCGTCCGGGCGGCGGAGAAGGCCCGCGACGAACTCGCCGAGCGGGACGTCGAGGTCGGCGCCCGCGGCGACTACGACTTCCACACCGACGCCGAGGCGCTGAACAACGACACGCTCCGGCAGTCGGTCGTCGACGGCGTCGGCTTCCACCACGCCGGCCTCTCGAAGGACGACAAGGACCGCGTCGAGGAGTGGTTCCGGGAGGGGAAGATACAGCTGCTGTTCTCGACGTCGACGCTGGCGTGGGGGGTCAACCTCCCGGCGCGGTGCGTCGTCATCCGGGACACGAAGCTCCACGACCCCCTGGAGGGGGAGGTGGACATGAGCCCGCTGGACATCCTGCAGATGCTCGGCCGCGCCGGCCGGCCGGGCTACGACGACGCCGGCTACGCCCACGTGGTCTGCGACGGCAGCGACGCCGACCGGTACCGGCGGCTGCTGGAGGACGGCAAGCCCATCGAGTCGCGGCTGGCGGCGGAGCTGGCGACGCATCTCAACGCCGAGATCGCCCTCGGAGTCGTCGACGACCTCGAGGACGTGATGGGGTGGCTGGAGACGACCTTCTACTACGCCCGCGCGGAGAGCGCCCCCGACCGGTACGACGCCGGCGACTCCCTGCGGGAGCGGGCCTCGGGGACGCTGGAGCGGCTCGTCGAGGACGGCTTCGTCGAGCAGTCCGGCCTCGAGATCGAGCCGACGCCGCTGGGCCGGCTGGCCTCCCAGTACTACCTCCGGCTGGAGACGGCGGCGGCCTTCCACCGGCTCTGCGAGCGGGACGGGGAACTCGAGGAGTCGGCCGTGCTGCGGACCGTCGCCGACGCCGCGGAGTTCGACAGCGTCTCCGCCCGCCGGGACGAGCGGGAGACGTTCGGCGCCGTCCTCGGCGGCGAGGGCGACGACCTCGAGGCCGGCAACCGGAAGGTGCTGGCCATCCTCCGGGCGGGGATGGACGGGACGACGCCCGCGGAGCTGCAGAGCGACGCCTGGGTCATCCGGCAGAACGCCGTCCGGATGCTGGCGGCGCTGCGGGCCTTCTGCGAGCGGTTCGCCGCCCCCCGGGACGCCAACCTCGTCCGCCGGGTCGAGGCCCGCGTGGAACACGGCGCCAGCGAGGCGGCGGTCGGGCTGACCGCGGTCGACGGCGTCGGCTCCGGCCGGGCGAGCAAACTCGCCAGCGAGGGGCTGACGACGCCGGCGGACCTCCGGGCGGCCGGCGTCGACGGGCTCGTCGCGGCGGGACTGTCGGAGGGCGTCGCCGAGCGCGTCCTCGAGCAGGCGCGGACGCTGCCGGACGTCGCCGTCGAGTGGACGGACGTCCCCGACGCCATCGCCCGCGGGGAGAACGCGATGGCGGAGGTGACCGTCCGCAACGGCGGCGACGGCGAGCCGGCCGGGATCCGGGTGACGGTCAACGACGTCGAGATGACCGCCGAGACGCGCTATCTCGGGACGACGACCGTCCCGGTCGGCGTCTTCGGCGGCGACGCCGAGACGCTCACCTACGAGGTCGAGGTGACCTTCCCCGAACTGCCGCTGCCGCCGGTCACCGACGCCCGGACCGTCCGCGTGGAGTGAGTCGGGCGGGCCGTTGCGGTCGGTCGCGCGGCCGTCAGCGGTCGGTCGCGGCGCGCGCCGCCCGGGCCGTCTCGGGATACGCCGACACGCCGGCGTAGGCGGCGAGTTCCCGCCCGAGCCGCCGTGTCCGCTCCGCGACGTCCGGGTCCCTGATTCGGTCTCCGTCCACGGTCGAGTGGGAGTCCGGGATCGCGACCTCGGTTGGCAGCGTCCACGCCCGCAGCGTCCGACAGACCGTCCGGAGGTGAACCAGGGCGGTCCCGGGGAACCGCCCGGCGGCGACCTCCAGCAGCCCGACCGTCGTCCCCTCGAACTCCTCGCGCCCGCAGTAATCGAGGGCGTTCTTCAGCGCTCCCGAGTAGGAGCCGTGGTAGTTCGGCGTGCCGAGCAGGACGGCGTCGGCACCGTCGACGGCCTCCCGTAGCGCCTCCGCGTCCGGTACCGGCCCGTCGACGGCCTTCAGCGCCGGCAGTTCGTACTCCCGGAGGTCGACGAGTTCGGTCGTCGCGCCCGCCTCCTCGGCCGCCGTCAGCGCCTCCCGTAGCGCGGCCCGCGTCCGGCTGCCGTCGCGCAGGCTCCCACAGACCGCGACCACCCGCGAATCGGTCCGGTGTGTCATCGCCGCCGAATACGCCGGGACCGCACAAAAACTATCGCTGAAATGATGTTTTGTAACGACGATTGCAGAAGTTCGCTTCAGAAAGTACGGCGACAGGTCCGCCGGGGTCGCGCCGGCACCGACTACGTTATGTCGGCGCGGGACGCACCGCCGGCCATGGGCACGGAGACCATCGAGACCGACGACGCGCCGCC
>JAHENN010000259.1 GCA_018609665.1 Haloarculaceae archaeon
CCCGACGTGGCGGCCGGCCGCATTCGCGGCGCAGGGCGACCGGCGTCGCGGTCGGCTACCGGAACGGGGCGGCCGCGAGGCGGCGGGCGCCGGTCGCTCCCTTCCGCAGAGCGGTTCGGCCGCTCCACGCCGCCTTCCGCGCGGCGGCCGTCGCGTAGTGGCCGGCACAGCGCCGCAGCGACGCCCGCCGGCCCCGGATGGCGGTGTCGCCGGCCCGGATCGCCTCGACGACGTCCGCCCCGTCGACGTCGGCGCCCGGGTCGACCCGTATCTCCGTGAACGCCCGGCCGACGGTCAAAAGCGAGTGGGCGTCGCTGCCGCCGACGGCCGGGTAGCCGTACCGGTCGGCGTACCGCCGGGCGCGGCGGTTCCGGTAGCCGGTGAACAGCCAGGCGTTGAACGTCTCGATGGCGTCGGGGTCGACCCGCCTGAGGCGGCGCTTCCGGACGCCGTGGCGGGTCCGCTGGAACGGGTGCGGGACGACGGCGACGCCGCCGGCCGCCCGGACCGCGGCGACCGTCTCGCCCATCGGCCGACCGGCCGGCGGCAGTTCCTCGACGCCGACGGCGAGCAGGTGGCCGTGGGCCGTCGACACCTCCGCGCCCGGCACCCCGACGAGGCCGTACTCCGGGGCGCGCTCGGCGGCCTCCAGCGACGCCGAGATGACGTCGTGGTCGGTGACGACGACCGCGTCGAGGCCGATGTCGGCGGCCTGCTCCAGGATGAGTTCGACGGGTTCGTGGCCGTCGTAGGAGGCCTCGCTGTGGACGTGGAGGTCCACGTCGAGGACGCCGGGGCCGTTCATCCACGGTTCTCGGCCCCGAGCGGTAAAAGCCGAGCGCCGCACCAACCATTTTACCGGCGGCCCCGTACGCGAGGGTATGGCAGGCTTCGAGGGCGACGCGCCGGCCGAGCGGGTCGGCTACGAGCCGATCAGCGTCAAGGAGCTGCTGATCGAGATGAAGGACACCTCGGAGCTGCTGATCGACCTGGCGTACTCGGCGGTGCTGCACGGCAACGCGGAGCTGGCGAGCGAGGTGCTCGTCCTCGAGGAGCGGATGGACCGCCTGCGGATGCGGGCCCGGATGAGCCTGCTGATGGCCGCCCGCAACCCCGACGAGGTGGAGGCGCTGGCGCCCGTTCTGGGGCTGACGGCCGGCGCCGACCGCATCAGCGACGCCGCCGGCGACATCGCGAAGATCGTCCTCGAGGACATCGGGCTGCCGGAGGCGATGCGGGCGGCGCTGCCGGAGGCCGTCGAGACGCTCGTCCGGGGGACCGTCGCCGCCGACTCGCCGTACGCCGACCGGACGCTCCTGGACATCAACCTCGAGAGCGAGACGGGCGTCCGGGTCATCGCCATCCGGCGCGGCGACGACTGGCTGTTCAGCCCCGGCCCGGAGACGACGGTCCGGCCGGACGACCGGCTGCTGCTCCGCGGCCCCGACCGGACCGTCGGCGAGGTGTACGAGACGGCCACCGGCGAGGCCTTCGAGTCGCCGGAGCCGCCGGAGCCGGCCGTCGACGACCTCGAGCGGGCCGTCGACTCGGTCGTCCTGATGAAGAACCTCTCGGAGCTGGCCGTCGACCTCGCCTACGGGAGCATCCTCTTCGACAACGACGGCCTCGCCGAGGAGGTCCGCAACCTGGAGGTCGAGGTCGACGCCCTGCGGTCGCGGTTCGAGGCGTGGCTGCTCGGGGCGGCCGCCGACGCCGACGACCCCGTCTCGCTGCGCGGGCTCATCCACCTCGGCGTCTCGACGGAGGTGATAAGCGACGCCGCCCTCGACATCAGCGAGGGAGTGCTGCGGGGGCTGTCCGTCCACCCCGTCGTCGAGCTCGCCGTCCAGGAGTCCGACGAGATCCTCATTCGGGTCGCCGTCGGCGAGGGCAGCCGGCTGGACGGCGAGCGCGTCGCCGACGGCATCCCGACGGCCGAACTCGGGATGAACGTGCTGGCCATCCGGCGCGGCGACGACTGGCTGCTGACGCCGGACGCCGACGCGACGCTGGCGGCCGGCGACGTCGTCATCGCCAAGGGGACCCGCACCTCCGCGGCGGAGTTCGAGGCGCTGGCAGCCTGACTCACAGCACCGCCGTCGCCACGAGCGACAGCACCACCACCCCGAGGATGTCGCAGACGTTCGTCACGACCGGGATGGTGGTGTCGTCGGGGTCCAGCCCCCGGCGGTAGGAGACGTAGGTCGCCGCCACCGAGATGACGACCGCCAGCGCCGCCAGCAGCAGCCCGCTGACGACCGAGATGACGAACAGCTCGGCCAGCGGCATCGGCTCGGCGACCGTCCGGCCGACGGCCCAGGCGGCGACGCCCAGCGCCGAGAACACCGTCGCCGCCAGCAGCAGCACCGCGGCGACGTTGGCCCACAGCGCCTCGTCGCGGAGGTCGAACGACAGCGTCCCGAGGTGGAGCCGCGTCGAGAGCCGCGCCGAGAAGATGGCCCCGAGGTTGCCGCCCATCCCGATCATCACCGGCACGAGCACCAGCAGCGTCGGGTTGTCGAGGTAGGTTTCCTCCAGCGATTCGAGGACGAACCCCGACCCCATCTCCAGGACCGACAGCACGACCAGAAGCGGGAACATCGTCGCGACGATGCTGCGGGTCTGCCAGCTCCCCAGGTCGGTCACAGCACCACCCCCACGACCACGACGGCAACGTAGAGGAACACGACCCCGAAGACGTCGCCGAGCGTCGTCACGATGGGGCCGACGAGGTTGTCGGGGTCCATGCCGGACTCGTAGCTGCCGAACACCAGCAGCAGCAGCCCGACGACGAGGACGACCGACGTGAGCAGCCCCGCGACGAGCGTGATGCCGACCAGCTCGACGAGACGGGCCGACTCCCGGCCCAGCGCCCGCAGCACGCCCCACGAGAGGGCGCCGATGAGCACCGAGACCCCGATGCCGTTGAGGAAGGAGGCGACGACGGCGTTGGCGAGTCGCTCGTCGTAGGCCAGTTCGGGCTCGATGAGCCCCTGGTGGAGCCCCGAGGAGAGCCGGGCGCCGAAGGCGCCGTAGACGTTGCCCCGCGTCGCCAGGAAGGCCGGCAACAGCAGCAGCAGCCCGGGGTACTGCCGGAACGCCGCCCGCATCGGCTCGCTGCCGAGCACCCCGCCGGCGAAGAGCCCGCCGAGGAGACTCACCGAGAGCACCCCGATCGACTCCCGGTAGACGCGCCGGACCTCCTCGCCGACATCCATGTCCGTCGCGTCGTCCGGTCGGGGGATAAAATGGGGGGCGGCTACGACTCGAGCCGCCGCAGCAGCACGTCCCCGCCGAGGACAGCCGCCAGGGCGGCACCGACCTGGACGGTGGCGCCGACCGGCGCGAGGACGCCGACAGCGACCACCAGTAGCGCGAACGCCAGGGCGCCGAGCTCCACCCGCCGGACGGGCAGGTCGCCGCCGAACTCGACGGTGTGGTTCACCTCGACGCTCGCGTCGCCGACGTCGACGCTGTGGTCGACGTCCTCCGCGAGCAGCTCCGTCGGCGCGAACAGTGTCGGGTCCAGCAGCGGCCGCCCGGAATCGTCGTCGTCGTCCATTGGTGTCGCTCCGCGCCGGCGCCACATAACCGTGGCCGTCGCCCGCGGCCGCCCGTGCCGCCGTCCGACGGCTATTTGTCGGGGGAGGCGCACCCCGGCAACATGGAGGAGGCGCTGGGGCCGCCGTCCGCGATGGCCGAGAAGGCCGAGGAGCTGACGCCGATGCTGTCGCAGTACCTGGAGCTGTGCGAGCGGTACGACGACGCGCTGGTGCTGTTCCAGGTGGGCGACTTCTACGAGACGTTCTGCGAGGCCGCCGAGGTCACCGCCCGGATCCTCGAGATCACGCTCACCCAGCGGGAGGACTCGACCGGGACGTACCCGATGGCGGGCATCCCGGTCGACAGCGCCGAGTCGTACATCGAGACGCTGCTGGACGCGGGCTTCCGGGTGGCCGTCGCCGACCAGGTCCAGGAGCCCGAGGGGACGACGGGGCTGGTCGACCGCGCGGTCACGCGGGTGGTCACGCCCGGGACGCTCACCGAAACCGAACTGCTCGCCGACGCCGACAACAACTTCGTCGCCTGCCTGACCGACGGCTACGGGCTGGCGCTTCTGGACGTCTCGACGGGGGAGTTCTACGCGACGCGGCTGGACCGGCTGGACGCCGTCGAGGCCGAACTCGAGCGGTTCGACCCCGCCGAGGCCGTCGTCGGCCCCGAGGCGCCGACCGACCCCTTCGGCGACGGCTGCATGGTGACGCCGTACGAGCGGTCGGCCTTCGACCCCGCGGCCGCCCGCGAGACGGTCGAGGCGTACTTCGGGGCGACGTCGCTGGCCAGCGAGGCCGAGGTTCGGGCCTGCGGGGCGCTCCTCGCCTACGCCGAGTACGCCCGCGGCACGACGACCGACGGCGACGGCGAGCGGCTCGACTACATCAACCACCTGACGCGGTACGACCCCCGCGAGTACATGCTGCTGGACGCGGTGGCGCTGCGGTCGCTGGAGGTGTTCGAGCCGCGGCACGTCCACGGCCTGGAGGGGGCGGCGCTGGTCGAGACGCTCGACGAGACGGCCAGCGCGCTGGGCGGCCGCCGGCTGCGGGACTGGCTGCGGCGGCCGCTGCTGGACGCCGACCGGATCGACGCCCGGCTGGACGCCGTCGGGGCGCTCGTCGAACGGGTCGGCGACCGCGAGCGGGCGACGGAGCTGCTGGCAGACGTTTACGACCTCGAGCGGCTGGTCGCCGGGGTCTCCCGCGGCCGGGCCGACGCCCGCGACCTGCGGGCCCTGGAGTCGACGCTGTCGGTCGTCCCCGAGCTCCGGGACTGCGTCGCCGACGCCGCCGCCGACAGCGACCTGCTGGCGGCGATCCACGAGGACCTCGACGACTGCCCCGACGTGCGCGACCTCGTCGACCGCGCGCTCGTCGAGTCGCCGCCCGTCGAAATCACGGAGGGCGGCGTCATCAGCGAGGGGTACGACGACCGGCTGGACGAGCTGCGGGCGACCGAGCGCGAGGGGAAGGCCTGGATCGACGACCTCGAGGCGCGGGAACGGGAGCGGACGGGCGTCGACTCGCTGAAGGTCGGCCACAACTCCGTCCACGGCTACTACATCGAGGTGACGAACCCGAACCTCGACGCCGTGCCGGACGACTACGAGCGGCGGCAGACGCTGAAGAACGCCGAGCGGTTCTACACGCCCGAGCTGAAGCGGCGGGAGGACGAGATCCTCGGCGCGACCGAGCGGGCCGACGAGCTGGAGTACGAGCTGTTCCGCGAGGTCCGGGCGGACGTCGCGGCGGCGACCGAGCGGATTCAGGCGACGGCCGCCGCCGTGGCCCGGCTGGACGCCCTCTGCTCGCTGGCGACGATCGCCGCCCGCTACGACTACTGCCGGCCGACGGTCGGCGCCGACGGTATCGACGTCGACGGCGGCCGCCACCCGGTCGTCGAGCGGACCGAGGAGTCGTTCGTCCCGAACCCGACCGACCTGCCCGCCGACCGCCCGATGGCGGTCGTCACCGGGCCGAACATGTCCGGCAAGTCGACGTACATGCGGCAGGTCGCGCTGCTGTGCGTGATGGCGCAGCTGGGGTCGTTCGTCCCCGCCGAGCGCGCCGCGCTGCCGGTCGTCGACCGGGTGTTCACACGGGTCGGCGCCTCCGACGACATCGCCGGCGGCCGCTCGACGTTCATGGTCGAGATGACCGAGCTGGCGGCCATCCTCGAGGAGGCCGGCCGCGACTCGCTGGTGGTGCTCGACGAGGTGGGCCGCGGCACCTCGACGACGGACGGCTACGCCATCGCCCAGGCGGCCACCGAGTACCTCCACGACGAGGTCGGCGCCTACACGCTGTTTGCGACCCACCACCACGAGCTGACCGACGTGGCCGCCGAGCTGCCGCGCGCCCGGAACTACCACTTCTCGGCGGACCGGACGGCCGACGGCGTCGCCTTCGAGCACGACCTCCGGGAGGGGCCGGCGACGGCCTCCTACGGCGTCGAGGTCGCCGAGATGGCGGGCGTCCCGCCGCGGGTCGTCGGGCGGGCCGAGGCGCTGCTCGACGCCGACGCCCCCGCTTCGGGTCGACCTCGCGAGGCAGCCGCCTCCGCCGACGGCGGGGAAATCCGGCCGTTGCTCGCCGAATTGCGGGCGGTCGACCTCGCCGACACGACGCCGCTGGAGGCGCTGAACCTGCTCGCGCGGCTCAAGGAGTGCGCCGAGTGACCGTCCGTTGGCCGTCGATGGCGCTCGGTGAAACCCTCGAAGCTCTTTTGCCCGTCGCTCCGAACTCCTGACGTATGCTATCGGAAGGCGAGACGGCGCCGGAGTTCGAGCTGGTCGGTGTGCCGGACCGGCTCGCCGCGGAGCTCAATACCGACGCCGACGGGTGGGGTCCCGACCCGGAGCCCCGGCGGTTCCGGCTGTCCGACTCCATGGAAGCGGGCAACGCCGCGCTGCTTTCCTTCTACGTGTTCGACTTCGCGCCGACCTGCACCGAGCAGTCCTGTCGGATGCGGGACGCGGAGTTCTTCCAGCTGACCGACGGGTTGGACGTCTACGGCATCTCGACGGACGGTCCCTACAGCCACGCGGCCTTCGCCGGAGAGCGGGAGCTGAACTACCCGCTGCTGTCGGACACGGACGGGAGCGTCGCCGAGCGGTACGACGTCCTCCACGAGGAGTTCGAGGGGATGCGGCGGGTCGCCGAGCGGGCGCTGTTCGTCGTCGACGCCGACCGGACGGTCCGGTACGCGTGGTCGGACCCCGAGGGCCAGACCCCTCCGGACCTCGAGCCCGTCCGCGAGGTCATCGGGGCGCTGTAACGACCCCGGATTTTTGCCGCTCGGCGCCCACCCGACGGCAGTGACGCTGCTGGACGAGCTCTCCGGCTTCGAGTTCGAGGAGGCCGTGGCGTCGCTGTTCCGCGCCCACGGCTACGAGGATGTCGCCGTCGCCGACCGAATCGCCGACGAGGGCCGGGACGTCACGATGCGGGACGGCGACGTCGCCTACGTCGTCGAGTGCAAGCACACCGACGTCGTCTCGCGGCCGGTCGTCCAGAAGACCCACTCGGCGGTCGCCACCTACGACCACGACGGGCCGACGCGGGGGATGGTGGTCACCTCCGGCCGGTTCACCGGCCCGGCCGAGTCCTACGCCGAGGGGCTGCGCGACGCCGGCGACCCCCACCCGGTCGAGCTGGTCGACGGCGACGACCTCCGCGAGCTCGGCGAGGCCGTCGGGATGGACCTCTACAACGGCCGCATCGAGATCGTCTGCGAGGAGACGCTGCCGGTCGGCGAGCCCGGCCTCGCGGTCGCCGAGGCGTTCGAGGACGTCGAAAACGCCCCGCCGCGGGCCGCGCTGCCGGCCCCCGAGACGTCGGTCGTCTACCGGCCGGTCGTCGACGTCGAGGCCGTCACCCGGGCGACCTTCGAGACGAGCGTCGGCGTCATCCACCGGATCGACCGCCGGGACCACATCGTCGTCCCCGCCGAAGAGCCCGCCGCGACGTCGCCGGCGCCGGACCTCCTCGAGCTGACGGGCGTCGAGCCGGTCGCCCTCGATGCGGCGCGGGACCGACACGGCGGCCGCGTCGAGCGGTTCGACGGCACCGAGGCCGACTACCGCGAGGCCGCCGCGGAGCTGCTGTGTGCGGCCCTGGAGACGACAGTCACCTACACCGGCGACAACAACGTCACCTACCAGCGGGAGTGCCGCCCCTCGCCGGACGACGTCGACGTCCGGCGCGCCCGACCGCTGTACGTCCCCCGGGTCGAGGCGGCCGTCGCGCCCGGCGAGTACGAGCACGGCCTCGTCTACGACGCCGCCGGCCCCCGCCGGGTCGTCCGCCGGGACGCGGTGCGGCGCTGCGTCCACTGCGCGGACGGCGAGGGGCCGTACACCTACTGCGACAACTGCGGCAGCGTCAGCTGCGAGACGCACACCCGAATCGAGCGGCTGACCGGCGAGCCGGTCTGCACCGGCTGTGCGGTGACGGCGGAGTTCTTCCTCGACACGAAGTACTTCTTCGACGAGGACAACGCCGCGGCGTTCCGCCGGGAGTACGAGGCGATGCCGTTCTACCGGAAGCCGCTGGAGAACCCCCGGCTGGTCGCCGCCGTCGCGGCCGCCGTCGTCGCGGTCGTCCTCGCGGCCGTCGCCCTCCTTTAGGGCGTCAGCGGGACGAACTCCAGGCCCTTCTCGGCCAGCAGCGCCCGACCCCGCTCGGTGACCGACGGCGCGACGAGGACCCCCCGGACCTCGGCGTCGGCGTGGAGGTCTCGTTCCAGCGCGCCGACGTAGCGGCCCAGCTGGCTGGCGGCGTCCGGCCCGACCCGCCGCCGCTTCAGCTCGAGCACGACCGTCCGGCCGGCGTCGTCCTCGCCGTAGACGTCGACGGCGCCGGCCGGCGTCTCCCGCTCGGTGGCCAGCGGCGTGAACCCCGCCTCGACGAGCGACGGCTCCTCGAGCACCCGCTGCTTGAGGTCGGCCTCGGTGCCGACCACCTCCAGCGTCTCGGGGTCGGAGACGTCGAAGGCGGCCGCGTGAGCGACCGTCGAGAACCGCACCACCAGCGACTCCGCGGGGCTCGTCCGCCGACTCTCGACGACCGTCGTCCCGTCGGTCGCCCGGCAGTCGTGCTCGCAGCCGGGCGGCTGCCAGTTGACCGGCTGCTGGCCCTCGTCGGTGTGGACCAGCGCCGCCCCGTCGGGCTTCAGCATGACGTGGCGGTCGCCCGGCCCGAGTTCCGAGGCCGCCCGGCCCTCGTAGTCGACGGTACAGCGGCCGAACAGCGCCACCAGCGCGTCGGCCTCGAGGCCGTCGGTCACGAAGGCGGCGGCGCCGGCAGCATCCGGCGCCGTCAGCGTCCGGACGCCGGCCGCCGGGTCGTCGGGGGACACGCCTCCCGGTAGCGCCGTGACGGATTTAAGTATAGCTGCTGCGCCGCTGCCCTCATCCGGAATAGCAATGTGGTCGGGGCGGCCGGTCCGGCGTGAACTGTTCGACCGAGGCGGTGTGTGGAGCGATTCGGGCGGCTTGCGCTCGCCTCGACGTTGCCACTTCGAACGCCCTCGGCCGCCACCGGGGCGGTCGGCTGCGCCGACCGCCTCGTGCCGTGCGACGCCGCCACGCTGGCCTCGCCGTTTCGGTTCACCGGGCGACCGGCTTCCTGGCCGGCGGTTCCTGGCGGACTGAACGGGCGAGCGGCGCTCGGCGGTGCCCCGGCGACGGTGAGCCGAACGGAGTGAGGCGAACGCCGGACGACGACCGCAGGGGGTCGTCCGGAACAAGCCGCGAGGGACCAGCTCTCCCGGCCCGTTCGCGCGGCGCCGCCGCGCGAGGACACCGCAGCCGAGCGAGGCGCCGAGCGCCGCGAGGGTCTTTGGAGTGGTGCGGTTCGTTACAAACCGGTCCAGCACGAACCACTCATGAGGTTCGTGCCCCGTATCGAGCGGGTCCGGAGTCCGCCTCGGGCCCGGCGTGCGCCGGCGGCGAGAACACCCCGCACCGGTCGACGCAGGTCAGATGTCCTGGGTCCCGAGGTGGTCCAGCAGCGCGTCGTGGAGCACGCCGTTGCTGGCGAGGATGGGCATGCGGTCGTCGTCGGCATCTAGCCGGACGTGGTAGTCGGTGCCCTCGCGGTTGGTGGCGGTCCCGCCGGCTTCCCGGAGGATACAGAGGCCGGCGGCGACGTCCCACGGGTGGGTGTCGTACTCCCAGACGGCGTCGGCGCTCCCGGCGGCGACGTAGGCGAGGTGGAGCGCGGCGCTGCCGAGCCGGCGGACGCCCTGGGTCTCGTTGTAGAACGCTTGCAGGAAGCTGCCGTCGGGGTCGTAGCCCGACAGGAGCATGCTCTCGTCGAGCCGGTCGCGGTCGGTCGGCTCGATGAGGGCACCGTTCTGGTAGGCTCCACGGCCGGCAACGCCGTAGAACATCTCGTCGGGTTCGGGGCTGTAGACCACGCCGATGACCGGGGTGTCGTCCTCGTCGAGCAGCGCGATGGAGACCGAGTAGTTGGGGTTGCCGTGGGCGAAGTTGCCGGTGCCGTCCAGCGGGTCGACCAGCCAGGTGTAGTCGCCCTCCGAGGGGACCGCCGGGCTCTCCTCCGAGCGGATGCCGTGGCTCGGAAACTCGCTTTCGATGACGGTGCTGATGATGTGCTCGGACTGGTAGTCGGCCTCGGTGACGATGTCGGCCTTGTCGCTTTTGTACTCGATCTGCTCGGCCTGGCCGTGCAGTTCCTGGAGCGGCTCACCGGCGGTCCGGGCGGCCTCGCGGGCGACGCGGGCGGCCTGCGTGAGGAAGTCGGTCGACTCCTCGTCGGCGGCCAGCTTCTCGCGCGGGCCCTCGTCGTCGAGGCCCCGGAGCCCCCAGCCGAGCTTGTCGACGAGGGCGGTGATGAACGGGTCGTCGTAGGAGGTCCGGATGACGTGGGCCGGCCGGTCGGCGCCGGTCACGGTCACCACCGTCCCGGGTTCGAGCCGCTCGTACCGCCGCCCGCCGTCGACGTCGATGTCGAAGTCGTCCTCGAGGACGACCTGGACCGTCGACTCCTGGCTGACGACGATGGGGTCGGAGGTCGCGCTGATCGTCTCGTGGGGGATGATCTGCAGCGTGCGGTTGTCGTGGGGGTAGTGGATCGGCCCGTGGTTGGAGTAGCTCCGGCCCGTGCTGCCGGTCGGCGTGCTGACGATGAGCCCGCTGCCGAAGTACCGGCCGACGTACTCGTCGTCGACGTAGACGTGCAGCGTCCCGACTTTCGTCTGGTGCCGCTCCTCGGGTGGGTGTTTCTGGAGGAACACCTCGTTGATGCCGGTCGTCTCCAGGTCGCCGGCCGTGACGTGGTACTGCTGGCGAGCGTGGACCGACGAGCGGCCCCGGAGCACCTCGTCCATGGCGTCCTCGAGGTCGTTCGGGTTGACCCGGGCGAGGAAGGCCAACGTTCCGGTGTTGACCCCGAGCAGCGGGAGCCGGTGTGGCGTGAACGCCCGGACGCCCTCCAGGAACGCGCCGTCGCCGCCGATGCTGATGGCGACCGTCTCCTGGGGGCTCCGGACGTCGTCGTCGGTCACCTCGGTCCCGATGTCCAGACAGGTGAATTCGACGTCGTGGCCGACCGCCCACGACCGCAGCCGCTCGATGGTTTCGTCGCTGTCCGGCGTCGCGAGAGCGATCACCTCTTTCGTGGTCGCGAGTCGACGACCGTGCATTACGGTCTCGTACCGCATACCGCCTCAAAAAGCTACTGAACGGTCCCACCCGCCGGGGCGGAACCGCGGCCGGAGACGGGGCGAGTCGACCGGAGAGCGACGGCGGGCGGCCCGACGGGCGCCGGGCGCGAGGGACGCCCCGGGGTCACTCGTCGTCCGACTCGCGGCGCTCGGAGAGGTGCTCCCAGGTCTCGACGCAGCCGCAGCCGTCGTCGACCTCCTCGAGGTGGTCGTCCGGACGGTCGGCGTCGTCCCGCTCCGCGTCCGACAGTCCGTCAGGCGACCTCCGCCGGCGAGCGGACCGCCCGTGCACGCCCGGCGGGCGAGGGGGCGTTCGTCTCGCCGTGCTCGCGTCGGGTCCGTCCGGCGGCCACCGTCGTGTCGTTCGGGATCACGACCGGAGCGTGGGTCGCCGTTGGCTTGTCGGCTCGGGTCGGCGGGAGCCTGGCGGCCATCGGCGACGGCCGGTCGTCGCCGTCTTGTCTGACCCGATGGTGTTCGGACGGCCGTTCTGCGCGGCATCGGGGCGGCCGGCGCCGGCCGCGTCATCGACGGCGGCCCGTGTTGCCGGGACCGGGCGGCTACTCCGGCCCCGACCGCGGCAGCGCCCGCGCCGCCCGGCGGCCGGATTCCAGTACTGGTGGACTGCCGTCTCAGACCGGTTCG
>JAHENN010000260.1 GCA_018609665.1 Haloarculaceae archaeon
CCCGACGCCGGTGGTCGTCGACGTGGACCCGCCGGAGGGCCGGCTGACGCTCGGCCACGTCGGCGACGCCGACCTCCGGGACGCCCTCGCCGAGTCGCGGGTCCGCGCCGTCGGCCGGCACCTCGCGCGGTGCCACGGTGCGGGGTTCGTCCACGGCGACCCGACGCCGCGGAACGTCCGGGTCGACCGCGACGACGGCCGGGTCCACCTCATCGACTTCGGCCTGGGGTACCACACCGACGACGTCGAGGACTGCGCGATGGACCTCCACGTCTTCGAGGGGTCGCTGTCCGGGACGGCCGACGACGCGACGGCGCTCGTCGCGGCGTTCGAGGCGGCATACGCCGCGGCCGGCGACGACCGGGTCGTCGAGCGGCTGCGCGAGATCGAACGGCGGGGCCGGTACCAGTAGAGCCGTGTCTATAAGTCGCGCCGCGCCGTAGCGACGTCCATGTCAGACAAGCCGCAGTCCGGCGAACTGTTCGGTATCCCGTACAACTTCGAGCGACCGTCGCTCGGGCGGATGCTGTCCGCCTACTGGCAGCCCGACGAGGGGATGCTCGTCCGGAAGCCGTTCGGCATCGGCTACACGCTGAACCTGGCGAACTGGCGGTCGTGGGTCGTCCTGGCGGTCGCCGGCGCGCTGTTCTACCAGCAGCAGTCCGGCGACGACTTCGACGACGAGCCCGCCGACGAGCCGGTCGAGGTCGTCGTCGACTAGCGAGCGTCCGAGCGACGCGAGGATGCCTGGGGGCGAGCGGCGAGGAACAAGTCGCGAGCGGTGGCCCGGGCGACGCGAGGACGCTCGACGGCGAGCGGCGGCGTGGGCGGCACGAGAACGCCCGGAGCGGTGACCGCCGCGGCCCGGTATCGGACCTTTTAGTGCGGGCGGCCCCGAACCGACGAGCATGTACGACGGCCTGAAGGGGTTCCGCGACTTCTACCCCGGAGAGATGTCGGCCCGGCGGGAGGTCATCGACACGCTGGAGGAGACGGCCCGGCGGTACGGCTTCCGCGAGGTCGGCACGCCCGCCCTGGAGCGGACGGAGATGTACGTCGACAAGTCCGGCGAGGAGATCGTCGAGGAGCTGTACGCCTTCGAGGACAAGGGCGGCCGGGCGGTGTCGCTGACGCCGGAGCTGACGCCGACGGTCGCCCGGATGGTCGTCGCCCGGCAGGGGGCGCTGTCGCAGCCGATGAAGTGGTTCTCGACGCGGCCGTTCTGGCGGTACGAGCAGGTCCAGCAGGGCCGGTTCCGGGAGTTCTACCAGACCAACGTCGACGTCTTCGGGTCGGCGGAGCCGGAGGCCGACGCCGAGGTGCTGGCCTTTGCGGCCGACGCGCTGACGGCGCTGGGACTCACCGGCGACGACTTCGAGTTCCGCGTCTCCCACCGGGACATCCTCGGGGGCCTGCTGGCGTCGCTGGACAGCGACGTCGACGTCGAGGCGGCCATCCGCGCGGTCGACAAGAGCGAGAAGATCGACGACGAGGAGTACCACGACCTGCTGGTCGAGGCGGGGCTCGACCCCGCCGAGGCCGAGGCCTTCGACGACGTGCTGGCGGCCGACGACCTCGACGAACTGGTCGCCTTCGCCGGCACCGACCGCGTCGCGGCGGCCGTCGAGAACCTCCGGGCGGTGCTCGCCGCCGCCGAGGACTTCGGCGTCCGGGAGTACTGCGAGGTGTCGCTGTCGACGGCCCGGGGGCTGGACTACTACACGGGCGTCGTCTTCGAGTGCTTCGACTCGACGGGGGAGGTGTCGCGGTCGGTCTTCGGCGGCGGCCGCTACGACGACCTCATCGAGTCGTTCGGCGGCCAGCCGACGCCCGCGGTCGGCGTCGCGCCGGGGCTGGCGCCGCTGTCGCTGCTGTGTCAGCGGGCCGGCGTCTGGCCCGAGGAGGCGCTGACGACGGACTACTACGTGCTGACGGTCGGCGACACGCGGGCGGAGGCCGCCGAGGTCGCCCGCGAGCTGCGGGCCCGCGGCCACGTCGTCGAGACGGACCTCACGACCCGCGGCTTCGGCGACCAGCTGTCGTACGCCGACGGCATCAACGCCGAGACCGTCGTCGTGGTCGGCGAGCAGGACCTCGCCGACGACGCGGTCACGGTCAAGGACATGGCCTCGGGCGACCAGACGCAGGTGCCGCTGGCGGCGTTCCCCGGCGACCACCGGCGGCCGACGTACGACGACTACGCCTGACGCCGACCGTCACCGCCCTCGCCGCAGGATATTTGTCGGCTCCCGCGGTCGGTAAGAACGCCATGACCGTGCTCTCTCCCGAAGACGAGGGGAAGTTCCTGATGGACGCCGAGGCCGAGCAGATCGGCATCGTCACCGAGGTCGACCCCGAGGCGCAGGTCGCCTACGTCGAGCCGGACGCCGACGTCGCGGAGGCGATCGTCCAGGGGCTCGGCTTCGGCGACGCGGACAGCGACGACATCGAGGTGCCGTCGGAGGCCGTCGCCACGGTGACGGACTCGGAGCTGCGGGTCTCGCGGGACCTGTAGCGGCGCCACGGGTAAGCCGCCGCGGGTCGTAGCCGACCGTATGCGCGCCTTCCGGCTGGCCTACGACGGCACCGGCTACCGCGGCTTCCAGCGCCAGCCACACGGCGAAACCGTCGAGAACGCCCTCCTCGAAGCGCTCGGGGCGCTGGGCGTCGCCGACGGGCCGCCGCCGGGCTACGCGGCTGCCGGCCGGACGGACGCCGGCGTCTCCGCGCGGGCGCAGACGGTCGCCTTCGAGGCGCCCGACTGGCTGTCCCCGCGGGCGTTCAACGCCGAACTCCCGGCCGACGTCCGGGCGTGGGCCGTCGCCGACGTCGACGCCGACTTCCACGCCACCCACGACGCCGCCGCGCGGCGCTACCGGTACTTCCTGTTCGCGCCGGCGGCCGACGACGACGCCGCGGCCGAGGCCTGCCGGCGGCTGTCCGGCCGGCACGACTTCCACAACCTCACGCCGGACGACGACGGCACCGTCCGGGAGCTGACGGCGACCGTCGAGCGGGACGAGCCGTTCCTCGTCGTCGACTGCGAGGCGGGCGGCTTCGCCCGCCAGCTGGTCCGGCGGCTGGTCTCGGTCGTCGTCGCGGTCGCCCGGGGGCGCCGGGAGCTGGCCTTCCTCGACCGCGTGCTGGGCGAGGAACCGCTCGACGGTCCCGACGGCGTCGCGCCGGCCGCGCCGGAGCCGCTGGTGCTGGCGGCCGTCGACTACCCCGGCGTCGCCTTCGCGGTCGACGAGACGGCGGCGGCGAGCGCCCGCGAGGTCTTCGGCGAGCGGCGGCGACGCCGGCTGGCCGGCGCGCGGGTGGCGGGGACGCTGTCG
>JAHENN010000261.1 GCA_018609665.1 Haloarculaceae archaeon
CACGACGCCACGCGCGTCGAGGTCAACTACTACGGCAACCAGAACGCCAACGTCAAGGCCAACTTCACCGGCGTCATCAACGCGCCGGACGCCAAGGTCGACATCGACGAGGGCAACTACAAGCCACACATCCACGGGGCGGTCATCGCCAAGAAGGTCCAGGGCGACAACGGCGCACAGATCCACTACGACGAGGACCTCTCGGGCCGGACCGTCGGCGACGGCCGGAACGGGACCACGAGCATCCAGTACCTCCACGTGACGACCAACGAGATCGAGATCGAGGATTAGTCCCAGAAGGAGTTGGTCTTCGCGTAGTTGCGCTCCCGCTCGAGGATGTCCCGGTAGAAGTCCTCCTCGTTCTCGCGGTGGTTGTTGATGACGTAGGCGGCGTTGCGGGGGCCGACGCCGCGGGCCGCCAGCGCGATGACGGCCTTCTTGCCGTGGCTCTGGACGAGGCTGGCGGCCCGATATGCGCGTTCGGTCTGCTTTTCGGCCTCGTCGTCGCGCTCGTCGGCCCGGACGGCCTCCAGCACCTCGTCGGCCCAGGGGTTCAGCGCCGCCACCCGCGTCGAGCCGCAGGCCGGACACTCCGGCTGGTCGTCGACGCGGCGGACCTGCTGGCGGCGGTCCCACTCCTTGCAGTGGAGACACGCCAGCAGCACGCGGTCCTCCTGGATGCGCTGTTTGACCGTCTCGATGACGGAGGCGTCGGCGTTCTCCGGGGCGAGCAGTTCCTTGCCCGACGAGCGGCCGGCGCTGCCGACCGGCGTGCGCTCGCCGACCGTCTCGAGGGCGACGTCGCCGGACTGGATGCGCTCCAGCGCCGCCGCGGCGCCGTCGACGTCCAGCTGTTCGTGGAGGACGACCCGGACGGCCTCGTCGTAGATGGGCGTGTCCTCGAGCGCCGCCAACAGCCGGTCCTTGCCGAAGCCCTCGCTCGAGCCCTTCCCCTTCCAGCGCTTCAGCGCGCCGAACTTGGCGGCGACCTGCGCCAGCGTGAACTTCAGCGAGTCGGCGTTCTTGAGGCTCAGCTCGACGAGGCCGGCGACGTGGGCAGGGTCGGTCTCCTCGAGCAGTTCGCGGACGTCGCCGAGGCTGGTGCCGCCGGGCACCTCCAGCTCGACGCGGTAGGGGTCGGTCTCCAGGGCGACCGACGAGCCGGTCCGCTGGCCGATCAGCGCCGACAGCAGCCGGCCCAGCGTCTCGTTGACCGTGTGGCCGAAGGCGGCGTTGATGACGACGTTGCGGCCGTACCCCTCGACGACGACGCGGTCGTCGGTCGGCATCGGCGCTGCCTGCCGCTCGAACGGCTCCAGCGCCGCCTCGGCGGTGTGTTCGTCGGTCGGGAACCGCTCGGCGAGGTCGGCGGCGACGGCCGCCCGGGAGGCGCCCTCGCCGAACCGCCGGGCGACCGTCGCCCGCGCCCGGCCGACCCGCTGTGCGACGTCGTACGGGACGGGAATCTCCTGGCCGACCCACGACGGCACCTCGCCGGCGGGGTCCTCGACCGGCGTGACGAGCACCTCCTCCTCGCTCTCGTCGATCTCCGTGATGCGCCACATGTCGCCGCCCTGGATGAACGTCTCGCCGGGCTGGGCGAAGGTGACGACGAACCGCTCGGCCAGCGTCCCGACCGTCCGGCCCGAGGCCATGTCCGAGACGGTGTAGTTGGCCTCGTCCGGGATCATCGAGAGGTTGGCGTAGAAGTACTGCCAGGTGCCGCCGGAGGAGTCGATGCGGTCGGCCGTCTCCTCGAGCCAGAGAACGCGATTCTCGTCGAGCTGCCGGACGACGGCCTTGAACTCGGCCTCGTCGAGCTCCCGGAACGGGTAGGCCCGCGTGACGACCTCGTAGGCGCGGGCCGCCGACAGCTCCCCCAGCCCCATCAGCAGCCCGCAGACCTGGTTTGCGACGGTGTCGAGGCTGGCGTGGTGGATGCCGGCGGCCTCGACCGCGCCCCGTTCGGCGCGGTCGACGATGGCCAGCGCCTCGAGGGTGTCGTCGGGGTGGGTCGTGACGACCGTCCCCGCCGAGACCTCGTCCCGGCGGTGGCCCGCCCGGCCGACCCGCTGGAGCAGCCGCCGCACCTCACGGGGGCTGGCGTACTGGACCACGTGGTCGATGCGGCCGACGTCGATGCCCAGCTCCATCGACGACGTACACAGCAGCGCGTCCAGTTCGCCGGCCTTGAAGCGGTCCTCGACGTCGATCCGGGCCTCCTTCGACAGCGAGCCGTGGTGAACCCCGACGTCGGTGCCGTAGGCCTTCAGCCGGGAGCCCAGCCCCTCGGCGGTCTGACGAGTGTTGACGAATATCAGCGTCGAGTCGTTGTCGGCGACGACCTCGTCGATGCAGCGGACGTGGCTGGCGACGGTCGCGTCGGTCATCAGCCGGCCGGCCGTCTCGTGGTCGGTCGACCGGACCCGCGGGGTCCGGACCTCGACGTCGAGGTCCGTGCCGGCGTCGACCTCGACGACCCGGCAGCCCCGGTCGCCGGTGAGGAACCGGCCCACCTCCTCGGGGTCGCCGACCGTCGCCGACAGCCCGATCCGCTGGAACGGCCCGGCGTGCTCCCGGAGGTGCTCGAGGCCGACCGTCAGCTGGGCGCCGCGCTTCGACTCGGCGAGCTCGTGGACCTCGTCGACGACGACGTGTTCGACGTCGGCCAGCGCCCGGCGGAGCTTCTCGCCGGTGAACATCGCCTGCATCGTCTCCGGCGTCGTCACCAGGACGTCCGGCGGGTTCTCGGCCTGCTTGCTCCGCCGGTAGTCCGTCGTGTCGCCGTGTCGGACGTCGATTTCGACGTCGAGACGCTGGCCCCACCACTCCAGCCGCTCGCGCATGTCGCGGTTCAGCGCCCGCAACGGCGTCACGTACAGCGCCTGTATCCCGAACCGGCCGTCCCGGCCGCGGATGGCCGACAGCACCGGCAGCATCGCCGTCTCCGTCTTGCCGGAGCCGGTCGGCGCCACGACGAGGCCGTCCTCGCCGGCGACGAGCGCCGGAATCGCCTCGCGCTGGGGGTCGGTCGGCGTCGTGAACCCCCGGTCGGACAGCGCCTCGCGCACCGCCGGCTGGAGGCGGGCGAAGGCGTCCATGCCGGCGGCCGGGGTGTCGCTCATCACCCCGTCGTAGCGGCGCGAGCCGATTAAGCGGTCCGTTCGCCGAACCGCCCGCGCCGGACCGGAGGACCGACGACGGCGGTCAGACCGTCCGGTACGGCCCCAGCCGGGTGCCGTCCAGCAGGTACGCCTCGCCGTCGGCCAGCCCCGCCGGCAGGAACGGCGACAGGAAGCCGTCGGCCTCGTTGACGTGGGCGCCGCCGGAGAGGTCGTTGAACGCCGGACAGACGACCAGCCTGTCGCCGACGCGGTCGTAGTCGGGGAACCCCCCGGGGTCGAGTCGCCCCCGGAGCCACGCCCGCTCGGTGCGGCGGCCGCCGACGGAATCCTCCAGTGCCACCTGCGGGTGTTCGTGAGCCGTGCAGACGGTCGGCGCCGCCAGCACCTCGTCGTCGGGCCAGGTGTGGCCGTGACAGAAGCCGACGTCGCCGAGCCGCGTCCCCGGACCGTCGGTCACCTCGACGCCGGCGAAGCGGTCGGTCACCGCCGACAGGTCGCCGTCGTGGTTGCCCTTCGTCACCGTCGCCGACACCCGGTCGGTCACCGCCGCGAGCAGCTCCCGGAGCTCGATCCGCTCGGCGCCGGTCGGCTCGCCGATGCCGTCGCCGACGTCGCCGAGGAAGACGACCCGGTCGGCGCCAGTCCGCGACAGCAGCTCGAGCAGACCCTCGCGGCGCTCCTCGGCACGGCTCCGTATCTCGACGCCCTCAGATCGGAGGCCGACCTCAAGGCCGGCGTGGTAGTCGGCGACGACGAGCGCCCGCTCCGGCCCGCAGTCGGCGACCGCCGCGGGCTCGCCGGGGACCGGCTCCAGCATTCAGATGGCCTTCAGCGTCCCGTCGTCCGGCTCGTAACACCGGCCGCTCATCAGCGCGTCCTGGATGGCCTCCTCGACGGCCTCCGGGTCGACGCCGTGCTCGTCGACGACGGCCGTCACGAGCTCCTCCCGGTCGGCGCCGTCGCCGTCGTCGACCGTCTCCATGGCCGTCATGACGGCGTCCTCGAGGTCGACGTCGCCGTCGGCGTCCGGCTCGTCGGCGTCGTCGGCATCGGCGGTCTCCTCCGGCTCCGGTTCCGGTTCGTCGACCGTCTCCTCGGGCTCGGGTTCGGCGTCCGGGTCGTCGCCGTCGGCGTCCTCCTCGGCGTTGTGCTCCGGCGTCTCGATGTCGGCCTCCTCGACCTCGTCGGCCGTCGAGAACTCCGTGCCGTACTCCTCCTCGACCTCCTGTCTGGTCTCCTCGTCGAGGTCGAACTCGCCGGGGTCGAAGTCGCCGGGTTCGTCCGCGTCGCTGGCCGCCGGCTCGAACGCGGGGTCGTCGTCGACGTTGGTGTCCGCCGCGGCCGTCTCCGAGGTGTCGATGTCGGCGTCCGTCTCGGCATCCGCCGTGACCGTCTCGGCGTCTGCGCCGGCATCCGCGTCCGTGCCCGTGTCGACGTCGACGTCCGCGTCGATGTCCGCATCCGTCCCGGCGTCCGCATCCGTACCGACGCTCGAGTCGGCTCCGGACTCGCCCCCGGCGTCGGCCGTCGCGGATGCCGACTCCGTGTCGGCCTTGCCCCCGGCCCCGGCGTCGGTATCGTTGCCGCCCGCCGCGGTCGCCTCCACCGGCTCCGGGTCGGCGGTCGTCGTCTCGCCGGCGGGTTCGTCGGCGTCGCCAGCGGCGGCCGCCGGCGCCGACAGCTCCAGCGTCGCGAGGTCGGCCGCTGCCG
>JAHENN010000262.1 GCA_018609665.1 Haloarculaceae archaeon
AAGGCGACGTCGACATCGTAGCCGAGCATCGACTCGCCCGGCTCGACGCCCATGTGGTCGTAGGCCCGCTCGGCGGCCTCGCGGTCGGTGCGGTTCTCGAAGGCGTCCGGCGCCGGGACCGGCTCGGAGAGCTCGACGACCTGGCCGGGGTTGACGCCCCACGTCACCATCGGCTCCAGCCCGTCGGCGTCGACGACCACGACGTCGTCGTACTCGGCGTCGTCGTCGCTCCGTATCGACTCCCAGTAGGCCTTCCGCTCCTCGAAGGCCTCGCCCTCGGGGACGTACTCGCGGCCGCGCAGGTAGTCGTAGGTCGTCTCGTCGGGGTTGATGTAGCCCGCGCGGGCGCCGCCCTCGATGGACATGTTGCAGACCGCCAGCCGGCCCTCCATGTCCATCGCCTCGATGACGGGACCGCCGTACTCGTAGACGTGGCCGACGCCGCCGTCGACGCCCAGCTGCTGGATGATCTTCAGGACGACGTCCTTGGCGCCGACGCCGGTGCCGAGCTCGCCCTCGACTTCGACCCGTCGGACCCGCTGCTTGTCGGCGGCGATACAGCCCGTCGCCAGCACGTCCCGGATCTGGGAGGTGCCGATGCCGACGCCGATCGAGCCGAAGGCGCCGTGGGTGGCGGTGTGGGAGTCGCCGCAGGCGACGGTCATCCCCGGCTGGCTCAGGCCGAGTTCGGGCGCGACCACGTGGGTGATGCCCTGCTTGCCGGAGTCGAAGCCGAAGAACGTGATGCCGTTCTCCGAGGTGTTGCGCTCCAGGGCCGACAGCATCTCCTCGGCCTCGTCGTCGGCCAGCGGGCGCTCGCGCCCGTCGGCCTCGGTCGGGACGATGTGGTCCGTCGTCGCGAACGTCCGGTCCGGGAAGGCGACGTCGTGGCCGCGCTCGGCCAGCATCGCGAAGGCCTGTGGGCTGGTCACCTCGTGGACCAGATGGAGGCCGACGAACAGCTGGTCCTGGCCGTTCGGCAGCGTCGTCACCTTGTGGCGCTCCCAGACCTTGTCGTACAGCGTCCGCTCACTCATCCGTGGCTCCGCGGTCGTAGGCGGCCTGGGCGCCGTCGGCGTCGCCCGGCGGCTCGTGGGCGACGTCGGCCATCGTCATTACGTCCTGCTCGTCCTCCTCCTCGTCGCCTGGCGCGGCGGTCCCGACCCCGTTCGTCCGGGGGTCGGCGTCCCGCTCGCCGCCGTCGGCCGCGACGGTCCGGCCGCGGCTGTACATCTGCGTGGCGCCGAATACCTCGCCGGTGTACGGGTTGGTGTGGCTCAGGTCGGCCAGGGTCGGTCGGTCGTCGGTACCTCGTCGGTCGGTCTCGGTCGTGGTCGTGGTCGTGCGGTCGGTCATGGTGCCTCGTCGGTCGGTCGTGGCGTCGGTGCGTCGCTCGGTCGGCGTCCGGTTCGTCCGCGACGCGTCGGTTCGGTCGCTCGGCTCCATCTCACTCCTCGCCCCACGCGAACAGTTCGCGGAGGTCCTCGCCCACGTCCTCGATGTCGTGGTTCTTCTCTGCCTCACGGAGCTGCGTGTAGCTCGGCCGGCCGGCCTGGTTCTCGGCGATCCACTCGCGGGCGAAGGTGCCGTCCTGGACCTCCTCGAGGACGGTCTCCATCCGCTCGCGTGCGTGGTCGTCGACGACGTCGTCGCCGCGGGTGAGCCCGCCGTACTCGGCGGTGTCGGACACCGAGTCCCACATCTCGCCGAGCCCGCCCTCGTACATCAGGTCGACGATGAGCTTCAGCTCGTTCAGGCACTCGAAGTAGGCCATCTCCCGGGAGTAGCCGGCCTCGACGAGCGTCTCGTAGCCCTGCTTGACCAGCGAGGTGACGCCGCCGCACAGCACCGCCTGCTCGCCGAAGAGGTCCGTCTCGGTCTCCTCGCGGAACGTCGTCTCGACGACGCCGGCCCGCGTACAGCCGATGGCCTTCGCGTACGCCAGCCCGATGTCGTGGGCCTCGCCCGTCGCGTCCTGGTAGACCGCCAGCAGGCCGGGCGTGCCCTGCTCGCTCTCGTAGTTGCGGAGGACCAGATGCGCCGGCGACTTCGGCGCGACCATCGTCACGTCGACGTCCTCGCTCGGCTCGATCTGGCCGTAGTGGATGTTGAACCCGTGGGCGAACTGCAGGGTATCGCCGGGGTCCAGCGCGCCCTCGACGGTCTCGTAGACGGCCGGCTGGACGGTGTCGGGGACGAGAAGGCTCACCACGTCGGCCCGCTCGGCGGCGTTGTGCGGCGTCGCCACCGCCAGCCCGTCGGCGCGGGCGGCCTCGCGGGACGTCGACCCCTCGCGCAGCCCGACGACCACGTCGACGCCGGAGTCGTCGAGGTTCTGGGCGTGGGCGTGGCCCTGGCTGCCGTAGCCGATGACGGCCACGGTCCGGTCGTCCAGGACGGTGCTGTCGGCGTCGTCGTCGTAGTAGATGTCGGTCATGTGTGTGTCTCGTCGACCCGTGCGGTCTCGGTCGCGCCGCGCGCCAGCGCCGCCTGGCCGGTCCGGGCGATCTCCCGGATGCCGAACTGGGCGTAGGCGTCCAGCGCGTCGTCAATCTTCCCTTCGTCGCCGGTGATCTGGACAGTGATGGTCTCCGGGCCGGCGTCCAGCGTCTCGCCGTTGTACATCTCGGTGATGGCCTGGACCTTGTCCGGCTCGTCGCCGTCGATCTTCAGGATTACGAGCTCGCAGGCGACCGGGTCGGCGTCCAGCTCGCGGACGTGGACCACGGGCAGCAGCTTCCGGAGCTGTTTCTTCGCCTGGTCGATGCCCGGGTCGGGCTCCTCGACGACCAGCGTGATGCGGGAGTAGCCGTCGTTCTGCGTGGGGCCGACCGTCAGCGACTCGATGTTGAACTGCCGGCGGTGGAACAGCCCGGAGACGCTGGCGAGCACGCCCGGCTCGTCGGCGACGTACGCCGAGATGGTGGTCCGGCGCGGCTCGTGGTCGGCCTCGACCTCGGGGTCGACGCGGATGCCCTGGCCGTTGCGCCGGCCGACCGGCCGCTGCCGCTCCTCCGGCGGCGGCCCCTCCAGGCCGTCCCGGCGGGTGTCCTGGTTGCGGCTCACAGCTGGTCCTCCGAGAGGGCAAATCGGCCGTTGTCGCCGCCGCTCGGCACCATCGGGTAGACGTTCTCCTCGGGGTCGATGTGGACGTCGACGACGCTGGGGCCGTCGTACGCCAGGGCCTCGGCGACGACCGACTCGACCTCCTCGTAGCTCTCGATCCGGAAGCCGCGGGCGCCGAACGCCTCCGCCAGCGTGTCGAACTCCGGCACCCAGGGGTACTCCGAGGCCACGTGTCGCTCCTCGAAGAAGGCGTCCTGCCACTGCCGGACCATGCCGACGGCCGCGTTGTTCAGCACGACGACCGTGAGGTCGAGGTCCTCCCGGACGGCGACCGACAGCTCCTGGCAGGTCATCAGGAAGGAGCCGTCGCCGTCGAAGCAGACGACCGACCGGTCGTCGTCGGCCGCGATGCGGGCGCCGATTGCCGCCGGCAGGCCGTAGCCCATCGTCCCCAGGCCGTGGGAGGACACCCACGTCCGGGGTTCGGTAAACGTCCAGTACTGTGAGGCCCACATCTGGTGCTGGCCGACGCCGCTGGTGACGACCGTGTCGTCGGGCGTCGCGTCGTCGAACGCCTCGACGACGTACTGCGGCTTGACCGGGTCGTCCTCCGGCGCGGCGTAGTCCATCGGGTACTCCTCCTTCCACGCCCGGCACTGCTCGCGCCAGGCGTCGGCCGACGGCGACCGCGGCATCGCGGCCGCGATCTGCTCGAAAACGGCCGCCGCGTCGCCGAGCAGCGGGTAGTCCGCCTCGACGTTCTTCGAGATCTCCGCGGGGTCGATGTCCACGTGGATGATCTCCGCGTCGGGCGCGAACGTCTCGACGCCGCCCGTCAGCCGGTCGTCGAACCGCGTGCCGACCGCCAGCATGCAGTCGGTCATCGTGATCGCCATGTTGGCGTAGCCGGTGCCGTGCATACCGGCCCACTCCAGCGACAGCTCGTGGTCCTCGGGGAACGCGCCGATGGCCGGCATCGTCGTGATCACCGGGATCTCGTGGTCGGTGGCGAACGAGCGGAGTTCCTCGCAGGCCTCGGCCTTGACGACGCCGCCGCCGGCCAGGATGACCGGCCTGTCGGCGGCCGCCAGGACGTCCGTCGCCTCGGCGACGGCCTCGGGGTCGGCGGTCTCCGGCGGCCGGTACGTCGACGGCGTCTGCGGCTCGCCGGGGGCCTCGGCCGCGGCGCCGTTGGTGACGTCCTTCGGCAGGTCGACCAGCGTCGGTCCCTGGCGGCCCGCCTCGGCCAGCGCGACGGCGGTACCGACGTCGCCGCCGACGGCGTCGGCGTCGTCGGCGAAGAAGTTGGCCTTCGTGATGGGGCCGGTGACGCCGACCGTGTCGGTCTCCTGGAAGGCGTCGCTGCCGACGAAGTCCGTCGGCACCTGGCCCGTCAGGGCCACGACCGGGTCCGAGTCCATGTTGGCGTCGGCCAGCCCGGTGACGAGGTTGGTCGCTCCCGGCCCCGAGGTTGCCATGCAGACGCCCGGCTCGCCGCTGACGACGCCGTAGGCGTCGGCGGCGTGGGCCGCGCCCTGCTCGTGGGCCATCGTGACGTGGCTCATTGCACCGTCGTACAGCGCGTCGTAGACGGGCATGATGGCGCCGCCCTGGACGCCGAACAGGTGCTCGACGCCGGCGTTCTCCAGCGCGCGGACGACCGCGTCCGCGCCCGTCTCGACCTCGGTCGGGGCCGTCTCCGTGTCCGCGTCCGCCCGCGCCTCCTTCGGTTCGCC
The DNA here is from genome assembly GCA_018609665.1 of Haloarculaceae archaeon. Lineage (GTDB taxonomy): Archaea > Halobacteriota > Halobacteria > Halobacteriales > Haloarculaceae > Natronomonas. The sequence continues at coordinate 4,803 of JAHENN010000262.1, forward strand.
GCTCACGGCGACTCACCGGTCGTTGCCGCGCGATACCGTCGGTTCGTGTCTCGTGTGTACATGGTCCTGTGGGTGTGGGTGTGACTGCGGGTCGGTGCGAATCGCGGCGACGAGGAAGGTGGTGTAGGGGCTATACGGCCCCTACAATACGGAGCGCGCCGCTGGCGGCCCGCGGCGGGCGTCGGCCAGCGGTCGCGTCCGTCATCACCACGTGGGTAGTGTGAGCATTCCATATAAACGTTCCCCGCGACACGGCCGTCGTGGCCGGCGCGTGCCCGTGTGCGGCGCCGTCGCTGCACCTGCACCTGCACCTGCGGCTGCCGGGGGGACGTGCGGTCCGCGGCGGTCATCTCAGGCGCGGACCTCCTCGCGTCGGACGCCCACCTCGCGGGCGAACTCCTCGAGCCGGTCGACGGTGATTCGCTCGTCGCGGGCGCCGCGGGCCTTCACCATCCGGGTCACCTCGCGGACCTCGCCGTCGGTCGGCCGGAAGCCGGCGTCCTCGAGCCGCTCGCGGACCGAGTGGGTGCCGGTGTGCTTGCCCAGCACCAGCTCGCGGCTGGCGCCGACCATCTCCGGCGTCATCACGCCGGGCTCGAAGGTGTCGGCGTTCTCGATGACGCCGGCGGCGTGGATGCCCGACTCGTGGGAGAAGGCGTTGCGCCCCACCACGGGCTTGTTGGCCGGGACGTCGATGCCGCTCTTGGCCTCGACGAGCCGGGCCAGCTCCGTGATGCGCTCGGTCTCGACGCCGGTGTCGACGCCGTAGACCGACTCCAGCGCCATCACCGTCTCCTCGTAGGCGGCGTTGCCCGCCCGCTCGCCGATGCCGTTGACCGACACCTGCGCCTGGGCGGCGCCGGCCTCGAACCCCGAGAGGGCGTTGGCCGTCGCCAGCCCGAAGTCGTCGTGGGTGTGGACGTCGACGTCCACCTCGTCGCCGGCGTGGGCGACGACCGTCTCGACGACGTCCCGGAACCGCTTCGGCGTGGCCACGCCGCAGGTGTCGGGGATGTTGATCCAGTCGGTGCCGGCCGCCGAGACGGCCTCGACGACCTCCGTCAGGTACGATTCCTCCGTGCGCGTGGCGTCCATCGGCGAGAACATGCAGGTCGCGCCGGCGTCGACGACGCGCTCGACGGCCGCGACGGACCGCTCCAGCGCCTCCTCGCGGCTGGCGTGCATCGAATCCTGCAGTTGCACGTCGCTGGTCGAACAGAAGACGTGCACCATCTCGACGCCGGACTCCAGCGCGGCGTCGATGTCCCCGTCCACGACGCGGGCCAGCCCGCAGGTCGTGGTCGACGTCGCCGCGGCGATGTCCCGTACTGCCTCGAACTCCGCCTCGGAGTTGACCGGGAACCCCGCCTCGATGACGTGGGTCCCCATCTCGTCGAGGACGGCCGCTATCTCGCGCTTGTCCTCGTAGGAGAACGAGGTTCGGGGGGACTGTTCGCCGTCGCGCAGCGTCGTGTCGAAAATCCGGGCCTCACTGACCGCTGAGGTACTATCTAGTGTGCCCCGGAAGAACTCGACCCGCCGGCGAAGCCGACGTGTCCTCGTGTGATGTCATTGCATTCCGTTCCAGTAGCCCGGTAGTATTTAAAACTGTCCTTGGGACAGATTTTGCACGGCCCTTTGTAAGTGGCTCCGACGGGGCGCCCGCGAGAACCGCCCGACCTAAACGCCTAGTACGTCTCCCATCCTCCTTGCACGGTCGGGTATGGTATCCCGTCGGCGACGGCGGGGAACGATGATGACACAGTTTCTCCGCGCCTCGCAGCGTGAAACATACGGATTCGAGGCTCGCGCGCGGTCCGGAACTCGACGGACGTCCGGTTCCGGCGGGCGGGCGGCGGGCCCGAGCGGACATGATTAACACCTCGGGGCGCCAGCCACAGGTATGCTCCGGAGCTTCGACGGCGTCGAGCCGACCGTCCACGAGGACGCGTACGTCGATCCCGCGGCGGTCGTCATCGGGGACGTGACCCTGGGGGCCGACGCCAGCGTCTGGCCGAACGTCACGCTGCGCGGCGACCACGGTCCCATCGTGCTGCGGGAGGGGGCGAACGTCCAGGACAACGCCGTCGTCCACGAGGGCGCCGAGATTGGCCCGTACGCGACGGTCGGCCACACCGCCATCGTCCACAGCGCCGAGGTGCGGGAGCGCGCGCTCGTCGGGATGGGCGCGACGGTGCTGGACCGCTCGGTCGTCGGCGAGCGGGCGATGGTCGGCGCCAACGGCCTCGTCCCCGAGGACACCGAAATCGAGCCGTCGACGCTGTACGCCGGCGTCCCCGTCGAGAGGGTCCGGGAGGTCGAGGAGTCGCCGTGGGCCTACGCCGGCGACCGCTACGTCCGGCTGGCGCGGGAACACGCCGAGAGCTCCGAGCCGCTGGAGTGAGGCCGACGGCGCGTAGGTCCCCCCGAGTTGCGCCCGGGCAGGCACGCGGCCCTCGAGCGCTGGGGCGAGCTCCTCGACGGTCGCGCGGCCTGCCCGAGCGTCCCGTCCAGCGCGAAGCAGTCGAACCGGTAGGTGTGCGGGTCGTCCGGCGGCGCGGGGCCGCCGTAGCCGACCTCGCCGAAGTCGCTGGTCCCCTCGACGGCCGTCTCCGGCGAAAAGTCCTCTGGGATCGTCGTCAGCAGGACGTTCCAGACGAGCCAGTGGACGAACATCTCGCCGGCTACCTCGACGGCGTCGGGGTCGTCGACGACGACCGCCAGCGCCGCGGCGTACTCCGACGCCCATGGCCGCCAGCGGCGGGTCGACGTCGGCCTCGCGGCGGCCGTACCGCCGGGAGATGGAGCCGCCGTCGTCGAAGGCGGGGCTCTGCAGCGCCAGGTCACCGGCGCCGTCGGCGGACGCCAGGGCGGGGTTGCCGTCGGGGTCGCTCGTGGCGGCACCGTCGGCGTCGTCGCCCGTCGAACACCCGACCAGGGGGACCGCGGCCGCGGCGACGACGCCGCGGCGGCTCACGCGGTACACGCCGGGCCGGTACGGACCGGCGGGGGAATGCGTCACCGCCGCCGGGTCCGTGCACTCAATAGCGTCACCGCCGCCGGGTCCGTGCACTGAATAGCGCCCGCCGCCAACCGGGGCCGTGCAGACGCTCAGGGTCACGCTCAACGTCCCGGCCGACGGCATGCGGGCGGCACGGGAGACGTTCGAGGAACTGGCGGCGGTCCACTCGGACCAGGCCATCTTCCAGGTCAACCGGAGCCGGTACGTCGACGCCGACACCTGGGGGTTCAGAATCGACCACAGCGCCAAGCGCGACGACGGGTTCGTCCGGAGCACGTCCCCCGCGACGGTCGAGCGGACGATGGCGGAGGTCGCGTTCGGCTCCTTCGAGCGGCGGCTGGACGGCGGGTAGGCCGTCAGCCGTCGACCGAGACGAGATGCGGCTCCAGCACCGTCGCCTCGTCGGGATGGTTCGCGCTGTAGGTCGCCCAGTCCCGGTGGCCGAACTCGAAGACGATCTCGCAGGGCCACTCGACGGTCCCGCCGGCGGCCTCGAGCCGGGACTGTATCGCCTCGGCCTCCCGGGCGTCGAGAAGCGCGTCGCTGGTCGCGTCGACGAACTCGCGGAAGGCCGCGTACGACGCGACGTCGAGGTCGGCGCGGTAGACGAGTTCCGGGTCGTTGCCGACGGCCGTCTCGTCGTCGCCGTCGGGAGACGGCGTTCGCGTCGCTTCCGGCCGGGTGCCCCGGCCGAAGTAGAAGACGAACCGCCGGCCCGTCCACCAGAACGGCCCGTGGTCGCACTCGGGGTCGTCCGGGAAGCACCGCCAGGGGAACGTCGCCCGGCAGTCGAGACACCGGAACCGGGAGACGGTGTCCGTCCCGACGGGGTCGTCCCGCTCGAACCCGCCCGACGGCTCGACGACCGTACACCGGGGGCAGTGGGCTGGCCCGCGTTCGTCGCTCACGTCCGTTCTTCCGTCGCGAGGGACATCGTGTTTTCGCTCGCCGGGCGCCGCTCAGAACAGGACCCGACCGGCGAGGTGCTCGAGCCGCCGGCCCAGCGACGACCACTCCTCGACGACGGCCAACTGGTGGAAGTACGAGCGGTCGGCATCGACCGGGCGGCCGTCCGGCTCGTCGGTGGACCCGAGGTAGACGCCCAGCACGGGAAAGGTGACGGCGTCGAGTTCGGCCGTGTAGGCGGCCGCGTCGTCGGGCCGTCCGTCGGTGACGACGACGGCGAACGGGTTCTCGGCGTCCCGGAGCCGCGTCCGCACGAGCGCCAGCGCGGTCGAAAGCGGGGTGCCGCCGCCCGCCCGCCCGGTCAGCACGCGCTCGCGTGCTTCGCGGGCCGTCTCGGCACGCGTCTTGACGAGCCGCACCTCCGACCCGTGGACGTCGAGCAGCGTCACGGAGACGCCGACGGACTCGAGAGCGGCGGCGGCCGTCAGCGCCCCCGTCTCGGCGGCCGTGACCGCGCCGTCACCCATCGACCCCGAGCGGTCCAGCACGACGATGCAGCTGTACTGCCGCTCGTCGCCGGGCTCCGTCCGGGCGAACACGTCCGGCCGGCCGCGGGCCGCGGCGACGAGCCGCGAGCGGTCGAACTCCCCGCGCCGGCGGCGGGGCCGCTCGATATCGCGCCGCTGCTCCTGAAGGCGGCTCCGGAACCGGCGGGCGAGCCGTCTGGCGTCCCGCCGGACCGTCCGCCAGCGGTCCGCGGCGTCGGCACCGTCGCCGCCGGTCACGACGCGGAGCGACGCGCCGTCGACGTCGGCCCGCTCGAGCGCGTCGACGAACCCGTCGAGTTCGGCGAGCCGCGCCTCGGCTCTGTCGAGTTCGGTCGCCTCGGCGGCCAGCTCCTCCCGGTACCGCTCCCGGATGGCCGCCTGCGTCCGGTCGTCGGACGGCCTCGCCGGCCCGCCCGCCGGGTCGGTGGAGTCGGACTCCGCCGGCTCGGCGTCGGCCCGCGACTCGCCCGGCAGCCGACCGGCCCCGGG
>JAHENN010000263.1 GCA_018609665.1 Haloarculaceae archaeon
CGCGGCCGTAGACGCGGGCGACCGCCGCGAGCGTCGCGAGCGCCAGCTGCGTCCCGCTGCCGAGGCCGACGTGCCGCGGCAGCGTCGCCTCGACGTCCATCTCGACGCCGTCGACGCCCAGTAGGTCGCACGCGGCGGCGGCGTACTCCGCGACCAGCGGGTCCGCACAGCGTACCTCCTCTGCCGCCTCGGCTGCCAGCCGGACACACGGCTCCTCGAGTGCCAGCCCCACGCCGCCGTAGAGCCGTTCGTGGGCCAGCGAGAGGTTCTCGAAGCCGACGTGCAGGCGCGCACCTGTCTCGACGCGGACGGTCATCACCCGTCGTACGGCCGTCGCCAGGTTGTGGGTTTCGGCGCCGGTGAGACGCGGCTCAGAGGTCCCGCGGCCGGCCGAGGTTCCGCATCTGACCGCCACAGCCCGGGCACTGGTCGCCGCTTTCCGTCTCCGTCCGGCTGCCGCAGGCAAAACACTCGTACAGTTCTGTGCCGGTGTTGTCGTCACTCGGTCTCATGCGTTACGGTTGCCGTTTAGCTCGTTTAACACCTTTCCCGAAACACCTTATACAATCCAAATTCCTCGACGGCGATGATACCGCGGGCAAAACGTGGGCGATACACGGGTCGTTAAGTCGCTCGGCGGCGTTCGTCCGGCATGAGCCACCAAGAGCCGCCCGACCGCGAGTCGGGCACCGACGGGCAACTCCGCAGCAGCGAGGTGACGGAGGGGCCGGAGCGGGCGCCCCACCGCGCGATGTTCCGGGCGATGGGGTTCGACGACGAGGACCTCACCTCGCCGATGGTCGGCGTCGCCAACCCCGCGGCCGACATCACGCCGTGCAACGTCCACCTCGACGACGTCGCCGACGCCGCCGTCGACGGCGTCGATTCCGGCGGCGGTATGCCGATCGAGTTCGGCACCATCACAATCTCCGACGCCATCTCGATGGGCACCGAGGGGATGAAGGCCTCGCTCGTCAGCCGCGAGGTCATCGCCGACTCCGTCGAACTCGTCTCGTTCGGCGAGCGGATGGACGCGCTGGTGACCGTCGCCGGCTGCGACAAGAACCTTCCCGGGATGATGATGGCTGCGGTCCGGACCGACCTGCCGTCGGTCTTCCTCTACGGCGGCTCCATCATGCCCGGCGAACACGAGGGCCGGGACGTCACCATCGTCCAGGTGTTCGAGGGCGTCGGCGCCCACGCGGAGGGCGAGATGAGCCGCGAGGAGCTGGACGACCTCGAGCGCAACGCCTGTCCGGGCGCCGGCTCGTGCGGCGGGATGTTCACCGCCAACACCATGGCCGCCGTCTCGGAGGCGCTGGGGCTGGCGCCGCTGGGGTCGGCCTCGCCGCCCGCCGAACACGACGAGCGCTACGAGGTCGCCGAGCGGGCCGGCGAGCTGGTCGTGGACTGCATCGAGGCCGACCGCCGGCCCTCCGACATCCTCACCCGGGGTTCGTTCGAGAACGCCATCGCCGTCCAGACGGCCATCGGCGGCTCGACCAACGGCGTCCTCCACCTGCTCGCACTGGCCGCCGAGGCCGGCGTCGACCTCGATATCACGGACTTCGACGCGATCTCCCGCCGGACGCCGAAGCTCGCGGACCTCCAGCCCGGCGGCGCCCACGTGATGAACGACCTCCACGAGGTCGGCGGCGTCCCGGTCGTCGTCCGGCGGCTGCTGGAGGCCGGGCTGGTCGACGGCGACCAGCGCACCGTCACCGGCCGGACCGTCACCGAGGAGATTCGACACCTCGAGTCGACCGGCCGGCTCCCGGACGACGACGCCATCGACGCCGACTTCCTCTACACCGTCGACGAGCCGAAGTACCCGGAGGGCGCCATCAAGATCCTCGAGGGCAACCTCGCGCCCGACGGAGCGGTGCTGAAGGCGACCGGCCAGGACGAGTTCCACCACGAGGGCCCCGCCCGCGTGTTCGAGGACGAGGAGGCGGCGATGGCCTACGTCCAAGAGGGCCGCATCGACTCCGGCGACGTCATCGTTATCCGCAACGAGGGCCCCCGCGGCGGCCCCGGGATGCGGGAGATGCTGGGCGTCACCGCCGCGGTCGTCGGCGCCGGCCACGAGGACGACGTCGCGCTGCTGACCGACGGCCGCTTCTCCGGCGGCACCCGGGGGCCGATGGTCGGCCACGTCGCCCCCGAGGCGTTCGTCGGCGGCCCCATCGCCGCCCTCGAGGACGGCGACGTCGTCACCGTCGACATCCCCGACCGGCGGCTCGAGGTCGACCTGACCGAGGCGGAACTGGAGGCCCGCCTCGCCGAGTGGTCTCCCCCCGACCCCGCCTACGACGGCGGCGTCCTCGCGAAGTACGGCCTCGCGTTCGGGTCGGCCGCCGCCGGCGCCGTCACCAACCCCGGCGTCAAGGACGGTGACTGAAACGCCCGTTTGACCCTCGCGGAGACACTTGTTTGTCGCCGTCGCAGGGTCGGGTATGCCGACGAGACGTGCATTCGTGGCGGCCGGCGCGCTCGCCGTCGCGGGCTGTACCACCGCCGGAGACGACGGGGAACCGACGGACACAGACACGGACGCGGACGCGGACGCGCCGACTGACGCGGCGACGCCGACCGACGACGGACGGCGCGTCGCGTACGTCCTCCGGTCCGGCGGCGTCCCCGGGGAGTTCGCCTCGGCGACTGCCGAGGTACGAGCCGTCTTCGTCGCGGACGCCGGCGACCTCGGCCCCTGCTACCCGGAGGTCTTCGAGGGCCCGTACAAGCCGACGATCACGCCCGTCGGGACGCCGAGCGGAGGCTGTAGCCGCTCGGAGGCCGTCTCCGTCGACCTCGTTGAGACGGACGAGCGGACCCTCGAGGCGGTCGCCCCGGCGGACGCCGCCGGCCACGCCCTCGTCGCGACCGCGGTCGTCGGCACCGACCGCGAGGGCGAGTCGGTGACGGCGATCAGGAACACCGGCGGCGCGAGGCTGCTCGAGGTCGGGTCGCCGCCGGACGGCCGCTACGGCGTCGAACTGGGAATCGAGCCGGCCGACGAGGGCGCCGACTACGACTACTGGTTCGTCGCCGAGCGGGTCGACCCCTGACGCACGCGCCCTCGGCGCGGCCGCGGTCTCGAGGTCGTCGTCGGCGCTGCCAGACGACACTCCGGAGGGGTGACGGGAAGACGAGTCTCCTACGTGGCGTCCCGCTCGACCGTCGTCGGCTCGTCGTCGCCGTGTCGGACCGAAAGCGCGTGTCCCGTGTGGCGGGCGTGGGTCTCGGCCCACCGCCGGGCCGGCCGCTCGCCGAGGAACCGCTCGCCGTCCGGACACTGCCGGCAGTCGACCGTCCAGGGGGTCACGTCGTCCGGGAAGTGACCCGTGTGCCGTCTGTGGTCCAGCGCGAACTTCTCGACGGCCCGGTTGCCGACCTGTAGCTCGTCGAGCTCGTAGGCGAGGTTCCACTCGCGGTCGCACCGCGAGCACGTCACCGTCGGGATGTCGTCGACGTCTCCGGGCGGCGGGTCGCTCCGGTCGGTCACGCCTCCGGCTGGGGTGCGCCGGTACTTATCCCCACCGGAGGAGGGCCCACGGACGGCGGAACGGCGGGGCCTACTCCTCGACCGTCGTCTCGAACGACGTCGCGTTCGTCTCCCCCTGGACGCCGTTGGTGTTCGAACTCGTCACCTCGTACGTGACGTCGTACGTGGTGCTCGAGTCGGTGTCGGCGCCGGTGGTGTCGGTGTAGTCGGCCTCGAGCACGATTCGGTCGCCTTCCCGGTCGTCGGTGGAGTTGGTCTGGTACTTTACGCTCGTCACCTGGTTGTTGTTCGTGTTCAGGCCCGAGATGGAACCGTTGCCCTCGACGACGGTCCAGTTGCTGTCGGAGTTGCCGTCGTAACTGACGTTGTCGCCGGTGTCGGTGAGGTCGATCTTGATCGTCGACTGGCCGACGTCCTCGCCCAGCGTGAAGCCCATGCTGTGGTTCAGCCGCTCCTGGCCGGCGGGGACGTCCTCGAGGAACGGGTCCTCGATGACCGGCGACTCGATGGTCACCGTC
>JAHENN010000264.1 GCA_018609665.1 Haloarculaceae archaeon
CCGCGAGGTGCTCCACGACGAGGTCATCTACCTCGAGGACGAGGCCGACGACATCAGCGTCGAAATCGCGATTCAGGCGACGGCGGGCGTCCAGGGGTCGATCCACGCCTTCGCCAACAACATCAACACCCGCGAGGGCGGAACCCACCTCACCGGCTTCAAGACCGCGCTGACGCGCGTGGTCAACGACTACGCCACCTCCAACGGCATGCTGTCGGACATCGACGGCACGCTGAAGGGCGAGGACATCCGCGAGGGGCTGACCGCCGTCATCTCCGTCAAGCATCCCGACCCGCAGTTCGAGGGCCAGACCAAGACGAAGCTGGGCAACAGCGACGTCCGCGGCATCGTCGAGGGCGCCGTCCACGAGGAGCTGGCGACGTACCTCGAGGAGAGCCCCGACACCGCCGAGGCCGTCGTCTCGAAGGCCGTCCAGGCGGCGAAGGCCCGCAAGGCGGCACAGAAGGCCGAGGAACTCACCCGGCGGAAGTCCGCGCTGGAGTCGACGTCGCTGCCGGGCAAGCTCGCGGACTGTCAGACCCGCGACCCCGAGACGGCCGAGCTGTTCGTCGTCGAGGGCGACTCCGCCGGCGGCTCCGCCAAGCAGGGCCGCAATCCGGAGTACCAGGCCATCCTCCCCATCCGCGGGAAGATACTGAACGTCGAGAAGCACCGCCTGGACCGCATCCTCGAGAACGACGAGATACGGAACCTCATCACGGCCGTTGGCACCGGCATCGGCGACGAGTTCGACCTCGACGACCTCCGGTACGAGACGGTCTACCTGATGGTCGACGCAGACGTCGACGGCGCTCACATCCGGACGCTGCTTCTGACCTTCCTCTACCGGCACATGACGCCGCTCATCGAGCACGGCTACGTCTACGCCGCCCAGCCGCCGCTGTACCGCGTCCGGGACGGCGGCGAGACGTACGACGCGATGACGGAGGCCGAATGCGAGCGCATCGTCGAGGAGGTCTGCGGCGGCGACCCGACCGCGACACAGCGGTTCAAGGGGCTCGGCGAGATGAACCCCCAGCAGCTGTGGGACACGACGATGGACCCCGACAACCGCATCCTCAAGCAGGTCACCATCGAGGACGCCGCCGCCGCCGACCGGATGTTCAGCGTCCTGATGGGCGATGCCGTCGAGCCGCGCAAGCAGTTCATCAAGGAGCACGCCGACGACGCCGACTGGGTGGACATATGAGTTCGGGGGCGCCGGACCCGGAGCCCGATGCGCCGGCCGACGAGGTGACGGCCGTCCGCATCGAAGACGAGATGGAGCAGTCGTACATCGACTACGCGATGAGCGTCATCGTCGGGCGGGCGCTGCCGGACGCCCGAGACGGACTCAAGCCGGTCCAGCGGCGCATCCTCTACGCGATGGACGAGATGGGCGTCACCGCCCGCGCCGGCCACCGGAAGTCGTCGTCGGTCGTCGGCGAGACGATGGGCGACTACCACCCCCACGGCGACTCGGCCATCTACGACGCCCTGGCGCGGATGGCACAGGACTTCTCGCTGCGGTACCCGCTGGTCGACGGCCAGGGCAACTTCGGGTCCGTCGACGGCGACCCGCCCGCAGCCATGCGGTACACCGAGGCCCGGATGGCACCCATCGCCGAGGAGCTGCTGGCGGACATCGACAAGGACACCGTCGACTTCTCCAGCAACTACGACGACCGGCTCACCGAGCCGGACGTGCTGCCGGCGAAGGTGCCGAACCTGCTGGTCAACGGCGCCTCCGGCATCGCCGTCGGCATGTCGACGAAGATTCCGCCGCACAACCTCGGGGAGGTGGTCGACGCGGCGATCCACGTCGTCGACAACCCCGACTGTGCGGCCGCCGACCTGGTCGACACCCCCGAGTCGGACGGCTACGTCAAGGGGCCGGACTTCCCGACCGGCGCCAACATCGTCAACCGCGAGGGGCTGTGGGACGCATACACCGAGGGCCGGGGGCGGCTCCGCGTCCGCGCCGAGATGGAGGTCGACCACGAGGAGAACCGCCTCGTCGTCACCGAACTCCCGTACCAGGAGAACAAGGCCCGCCGCATCGAGCGCATCGCCGAGGACGTCAAGGACGACAGAATCGAGGGCATCCGCGACATCCGCGACGAGTCCGACCGCGACGGCGTCCGAGTCGTCGTCGAGTGCAAGCGCGGCGCCAACGTCGACGTCGTGCGCAACCAGCTGCTGGAGCACCACCTCGAGAACACCTTCTCGGTCATCTCGCTGGCGCTGGTCGACGGCCAGCCGCGCGTGCTGAACCTCAAGGAGCTGCTCGAGCAGTTCGTCGACCACCGCCGGGAGGTCGTCCGCCGCCGCTCGGAGTTCGAACTCGCGGAGGCCGAGGACCGCGCCCACATCCTGGAGGGCCGGCTCGTCGCCCTGGACAACGTCGACGGCGTCGTCGACATCGTCCAGACCAGCGAGGACCGCGACGCCGCGATCGAGGGGCTGCGGACCGAGTACGACCTCTCGGAACCGCAGGCCGAACACGTCGTCCGGATGCAGTTGGGGTCGCTGACCTCCATGGAGGCCGGCGAGGTCGAGGCCGAGTACGAGGACGTCCAGGCCGAAATCGAGCGGCTGGAAGCCATCCTCGAGGACGACGCGACGTTGCGGGAGGTCGTCAAGTCGGAGCTGCGGGAGGTGACGGCCGACTACGACGACGAGCGCCGGACGCGGGTCATCGAGGACGCCGGCTCGGTCACCCGCGAGGACCTCATCGCCGAGGAGGCGGTCGTCGTCGTCGTCACCGAGGACGATTACGTCAAGCGGATGCCGCTGTCGGAGTTCGACCCACAGCACCGCGGCGGCAAGGGTATCATCGGCTGTCGGCCGAAGGACGGCGACCGCGTCTCGGCGGTGTTCACCGCCTCGACGCACGACTACCTGCTCTGCTTCACCGACCGGGGAGACGTCCACCGGCTGAAGGTGTTCGAACTGCCCGAGATGGGTCGGACCGCCCGCGGCACCTCGGCGGTCAACGTGGTCGACCTCGACGACGACGAGGAGATCACGGCCGTCGTCAACACCGACGACGTCGACTCGGGATATCTGGCGATGGCGACGAGAAACGGCTACGTCAAGCGCACGGCCGTCGGCGAGTTCGAGAACGTCCACTCCGGTGGCATCCGCGCGGTGAGCCTCGAGGACGACGACGCGCTGGTCGACGTGGAGGTCACCGCCGGCGACGGCGACCTGCTCGTCGGCACCCGCGGCGGGATGACCATCCGCTTCCCCGAGGAGGACGCCCGGCCGATGGGCCGGTCGGCCCGCGGCCTCAACGGCATCGACCTCCAGGACGGCGACGAGGTGGCGGGGCTGGTCGCGGTCGGGGCCGACGACGACCGCCACCTGCTGACGGTCACCCGCAACGGCTACGGCAAGCGGACGCCGCTGTCGGAGTACCGCCGGCAGTCCCGCTACGGCAAGGGCCTCATCGACATCGAGACCGGCGACCGCAACGGGGAGGTCTGCTCCGTCGAGACCGTCGCGCCCGACGACGGCGTCGTCATCATGAGCGAGTCGGGCCAAATCATGCGGAGCCGCGTCGACGAGGTGTCGACGGTCGGCCGCAACACGAAGGGCGTCGTCGTGATGCGGCTCGACGACGCCGACCGCGTCGCCGGCGTCGACGTCGTGGAGGGCGACCGCAACGGCGACGGCGACGGCGAGGAGTAGTCAGCGGTCGACCCACGGCGCGAGCGTCGACTCGTCCGGCCGGAAGCTCTCGACGGCCCCGCCGTCGGCGTCCTCGTCGTACTCCCGGTCGAGGTCCGGCCGGAGGTAGTGGAGTTCCCGCCTGTCGGGGGTTGACGACGGAGACGGTCCGCAGCCCCTCGCCGGCCCGTTCCTGCACGAACTCGGTGACCTGTTCCACGTCCGGGCTCATGCGACGTGAGAGAATCCGGCCGCGGTATAGTACCACCGCGGCCCGCTCAGATGTAGCCGAAGAGCGGCAGCACGAGCGCCGCCAGCCAGCCGGCCACCCCGGCGAACAGCGGCGCCCGGGACTCTTCCTCGGCCGCGGCGGCGCTACCGGCCGCGACCAGCCCCAGCGCCAGCACCACCGCGACCCGGTGGAGCGCGAACCGCAGCGGGAGGACCGACACCTCCATCAGCGCGAAGTCGACGAGAAAGGCCGTCCCGAGGCCGCCGACGGCGTGGGTACCGGCCCAGGTGGGGTCGGACCCTCTGCCGAGCCGGTAACAGACCGCCGGCAGGCCGACGACGAGGAGGAGATACAGCGGCGCGGCGATCAGCTTCGGGGGGAGCTCCGGCGCCAGCAGCTCCAGGCCGACGCCGGCGGCCCGGACCCCGAGGTACGTGCCGAACAGCAGCGCGCCGACGGACGCCTCCCGGCCGTGGGAGGCGACCAGCCGGCGGGCGCGCCGGGTCGCGTCCCGGAGCCGTGCGGCGGCCGCGAGGCCGAGCAGCGACGCCGGCGCGGACGACAGCCGGACCACGGTGGCCCACCCCTCGCTGTCCGCGGTCGGGTTGTCGTAGAACCGGCGGGCGACGCCGTCGACGAACCGCGCCCCCATGAAGTCGCGCTCGACCTCCCGCTGGGCCTCGGTGACGCCGGTGACGGTGTGCCGGAGCCGGAACCAGTCCCAGTGCTCGGTGTGGGCCTGCATCGCGGTCCACTCGCCGTCGGGGTCCTCGTAGGCGCGGACGTGGAGCCGCTGGCCGAGGTACGTCCCCGCGTGGAGCTGGTAGGACTCGTCGGTCCACCGGCGGTCGCCGTCGACCGCGATTCGGGTGTACCGGTCCGCGCCGGTCGTGTCGCCCCAGCCGATACCGTCCTCGAGCTGCCTGCCGGCGCCGGCGTCGTCGGTGAGGTTGCCCTCCCCGGCGGCGGAGCCGTTCCGCTCCAGCTCCGTCCGGGCCACCATCGAGCGGCGTATCCTGTCGGTGTCGCCCACCACGACCACGTTGATGCCGAGCGTCCGCTCGTCGACGTCCCTCTCGCGGGCGGTGTACGGCCACAGCCCGGTGCCGCCGTCGACGGGCTCGACCGTCGTCTCGCCGGCCGCCTCGAGCTGTACTCCCCACAGCGGCCACTCCGCGAGGAGGACGGCGCCGCACAGCGCGACGAACAGAAGCAGCGCGGCGGCCGTCCAGGCGGCCTTTCCCCCGGGGGTCGCGTCCGGGTCGGTCACGACCGACGTTGCCGGCGCCGCCACAAGTAGCTGTGGCCCGCCGCGGGTCGCCGCTCAGAGGATGCGGTCGCCCAGCGCGCTGGAGACGAGTTCGACGGCGAGGTCGGCGGTCCGGTTGTGGGAGTCGAGGATGGGGTTGACCTCGACGACCTCCATCGACGTCAGCGCGCCCGTCTCGGCGACCAGCTCCGCCGCCGCGTGGGCCTCCCTGTAGGTGACGCCGCCGGTGACGGGCGTGCCGACGCCGGGTGCCTCGTCGGGGTCGAGGAAGTCCATGTCGAGGCTGACGTGGAGGGCGTCGACGCCGTCCAGCGCCGACGCGAGGGCGTCCTCGACGACCGGGACCATGCCGCGTCTGTCGATGTCGCTCATCGTGTAGGCGTCGATGTCGCTGTCCCGGACGGCGTCGGCCTCGGCGTCGTCGAGGTTGCGGAGCCCGACCATGGCGACGTTCTCGGCGTCGACGTTGGCCCGCGCCCAGCTCATGTCGCCGAAGGTCCCCCGACCGAGGAAGGCGGCGACCGGCATGCCGTGGACGTTGCCGCTGGGGGACGTCTCGGGGGTGTTGAAGTCGGCGTGGGCGTCGAGCCACAGCACGCCGACCTGCCGGTCGCGGCTGGCGCCGACGACGCTGCCGACCGCGATGGAGTGGTCGCCGCCGAGCACGAGCGGCGTCTCCCCGCCGTCGAGGGCGTCGGCGACGGCGCTCTCGACGCGGCGGCAGACCCACCGCGTCTCCTTGAGGTAGTTCGCGCTGCCGGTCTCGGGCCGCTCGGCGTCGGGGTTGCGGCCCTCCGGCTGCGGCACCGGCAGGTCGCCGGCGTCGTCGTAGGAGACCCCGGCGCCGCGGACCGCCTCGGCGAGGCCGGCGTACCTGATGGCCGACGGCCCCATGTCGACGCCGCGGCGGTCCGACCCGAGGTCCATCGGCGCGCCGATAACGCGCAGGTTCATACCGCCACGTCGGCCGGTACGTGATTAAACGCTGCCGTTTGCCCCGCGGTCGTCCCACCGCCGGGTTTAAATCCTGAACTACACAATGATAATTCATGTCATCGATCGAGCTTACTCCGAGCCAGAAGACGATCCTCCAGGAGCTGATCAACCTCTTCCGGGAGTCAGAGAGCGCGGTAAAGGGAGAGGACATCGCCGAACAGGTCGACCGGAACCCGGGGACGATCCGGAACCAGATGCAGAGTCTGAAGGCGCTCCAGCTGGTCGAGGGCGTCCCGGGGCCGAAGGGTGGCTACAAGCCGACGGCCAACGCCTACGACGCCCTGCAGATACAGGAGATGGACCAGCCCGCCGACGTCCCGCTGCAGCACGAGGGGACGCCGGTCGAGAGCGCCAACGTCCAGGAGATCGACCTGACGAGCGTCCACCATCCGGAGCTGTGTCGCGCCGAGATCAAGCTCCAGGGGTCGATCGCCGACTTCGACGAAGGGGACGGCATCAGCGTCGGGCCGACGCCGCTGTCGAAGCTGCTCATCGAGGGGACGCTCGAGGGGAAGGACGACACCAGCAACAGCCTCATCCTCACCATCGACGAGATGGTCGCGCCGGCCGGCGACGAGGAGCCCGACCACTGACGGCGACCGGCCGACCCTTCCAGCCCGTTCCAACAGCTTTGTATCGGTGGGTCCCCGACGCCGTTACATGACGGATGACGTAGTTGTGCTCGGGTCGGGGTACGCCGGCACCGGCGCGATCAAGCGGCTGGAATCGGAACTCGACGGCGAGGCGGACATCACCTGGGTGTCGGACGTCGACCACCACCTCGTTCTCCACGAGTCGCACCGCTGCATCCGCGACCCATCGATTCAAGAGAAGGTCACCTTCGACGTCGCGGAGATCAAGTCCCCCTCGACGCGGTTCGTCCAGTCGCGGGTCGAAGAGGTCGACTGCGACGACCGCAGCGTCATCCTCGAGGACGGCTCGACGGTCGCCTACGACTACCTGCTGGTCGGCATCGGCTCGCGGACGGCATTTTTCGGCATCGACGGGCTCAGGGAGCACTCGCTGACGCTGAAGAGCCTCGAGGACGTCCTCGAGATTCACGACGCCGTGAGCGAGGCGGCCCGCGAGGCCTCCCGGGGGGACCCGGCGCAGGTCGTCATCGGCGGCGCCGGCCTGTCGGGCATCCAGTCGGCCGGCGAGATCGCCGAGTACCGCGACGACCACCGCGCGCCGCTGGAGATCCACCTCGTCGAGGGGCTCGAGGAGGTGTTCCCGAACAACGACTCGACCGTCCAGCGGAAGCTCCGGGCGCTCCTCGAGGAGAAGGACGTCCACGTCCACACCGGCGAGTTCATCGGCGAGGTCGACGACGAGACCGTCCACGTCGGCGAAGAGAAGGAACTCGACTACGACGTCCTGCTGTGGACCGGCGGCATCACCGGCCGGGAGGCCGCCGCGACCGCGTCGGTCGACTGCCACGACCGCAACGGTCGCATCGAGACCGGTCGCGACTTCCAGACCTCCGACGAACGGGTCTTCGCCATCGGCGACGCCGCGCTCATCGACCAGCCCGGCGACGAGTCGGCACCGCCGACGGCACAGGCCGCCTGGCAGGCCGCCGAGGTCGCCGGCGAGAACATCGCCCGTGCGGTCCGCGGCCAGCCGCTGAAGAAGTGGACATACGACGACAAGGGGACGCTCATCTCCGTCGGCGAGAAGGCCGTCGCCCACGACGTCAAGGGACTGCCGGTCGACACCTTCGGCGGGCCGGCCGCCAAGGCGCTGAAGAAGACCGTCGCCGCCCGCTGGATCCGCACCGTCAACGGCTTCGCCGACGCCGCGAAGGCCTTCCCCGACATGTGACGTCCCGGCGCTCGGCTCCCGTATAGCGTCGTAGACGGCGTTCCTGTTTTCTGCCTGCTGCCGTTTCGAATCGCTCGATAGGGAGCATATCGAGTGGTTCTGTCAGTTCGAGCTTGTCTCGACGTGGCTCGCGCTTGCCTCGACGTAGAGGCCTTGAAAGCCCTCGGCCGGCTCCGGTCGCACGGCTCGCTGTGCTCCTCGGTCGCTCCGCTCCCTGCGGTGTCCTCGCACGGCGACGCCGCGCGAGCGGGCCGAGGGACCGCCGGTCCCTCGCGGCTTGCGTCGCCGGGCTTCCCGGAGCGGGCGGTCGGCTCCGCCGACCGCCTCACGGCGTGGCGGCTTCGCCGCCACGCGGGCCGCGAGGGCTTTCGAGGTGTTATTATTGAGTCCAGGGTAGACTCCTGAATCGCTCGATATGCACCCTCACCCTATCGGACCACGTTCCGCCGACTCAGATGAGGTCCTGGTCCTCGAGCTGTCCCATCACGTCGTCGACGAACGCCTCGGCGGAGTCGTACGGGAACTCCCCGCCGCCGAGTTTCGTGTTCAACTCCATGGCGGTCATCGAGAAGTCGCCGGACTCGAAGGTCGTTCCGGGGCCGTTCGGCAGCGCGGGCACGAGGTCCATCGGGCTGTTGATCGGGTAGTCGGCGCCCTCGAAGGCGTCGATCATCTGCTGGCGAAGGTCGTCTTTGTCCGTCATGCGTCCCGAAGTCGGCACCTGCCGATTTAAATCTGCCTACTACTGGAAGGCGATTCTCCGGGTCTGCTTACCACTTCGGGCCCGCACGGAGGCCGGTGTTAACGGCCCCGGGTCAGATGCCCAGCGTCGCCCGGAGCGTGTCGCGGGTGCCCGGGCCGAGCCCGACCGCGAGGATGGCGATGAGCAGCAGGTACGCGTACCGGGGGCTCTCCTCGAAGATCTGGCGGTCGAACACCCAGACGACGGCGGTCGCCGCGCCGATCTTGATGAGGAGGAACGGCCAGGCGGTGCCGACAGCGTCGGCGAGCCAGCCGTAGCCGGCCGCCTCGTAGGCCGCCTCGGTGTACCGCACCGTCGCCTCGTTGATGACGTGCTTGGAGGTGTAGGACTGTCCGACCAGTTGCGGCCCCCAGTCGAGGCTCAAGACGTTGGCGACGCCGTCGACGGCGTGGCCCCACACCACCAGAATCCCGATTCGGCCGGTTCCCTCGTTGACGACGGGCGCGAGCCGCTCGGTCCCGACCCAGAACAGCGCCGCGATGGCCGTCGCGCCGACGGCCACGATCGACAGGAACAGCGGGTTGAAGCCGATTATCTCCCGCGTGAGCGAGGCGTACGCCAGTACGCCGAACGCCGCCGCCAGCCCGACGGCCCCGGCTGCCGCCAGCACCGGCTCGAAGCGCTCGACGACGCCGCGGCGCTCCAGGACCACCGCCGTCACGAGCGCGGCCAGGGTGAACCCGAACACCGTGATGTAGATGAACGGGCTGATGATGGCGGCGACGGCGGGGAAGGGGATGACGGAGCCGAACCCCTCGGAGATGAGCTTCGCGTTGACGTCCTCGACCACCCGGAGGGCGCCGCCGAACAGCATGAACGGGAACAGCGCGACGTAGAACCGCGGCGACATCTCCACCTCCAGCCGCCGGAGCAGCAGCAGGACGCCGGCCAGCATGAACACCAGGACGACGGCGTAGGTGACCGTCGAGACGGTCGTGTAGCCGGGCCGGGCGACGATTCCCTGGGCGGCGTTGCAGGCGGCGATGTCGTAGAGCCGCTCGGTCGTGCCGCCGGACCGGACCGCACAGGCGGCGCCGTGGGCGTCGGCGTCGACCGGCCCCCAGAAGTACCGCCACAGGAAGCCGTCGGCGACCCGCCGCGGGAACGCGACGGCGGCAGCGACGGTGGCGACGACGCCAGCGACGAACGTCGCCGACCACCCGCGGGCGGGGTCGACGTCGTCGGTCAGTTCCATACCTCCACTCCGGCCACCGCCAATTTCACGCTTCCGGTCGTGGACGCGGCGCCGACACGGCCGCCTACCGCTCGGCCGCCCGCGCCGCCTCGAGGACGGCCCCGTGGGCCTCGCCGTTGGAGGCCACCAGCCCGGTGCTGTCGTGGCGCCAGGGGTCGCCGTCGACGTCCGTGACCGTCCCGCCGGCGGCCGCCACCAGCCCGGCGCCGACGACGCTGTCCCACGGCGGCGCCCGGACGTTCGTCACCACACCGTCGACGGCGCCGGTCGCACACAGCGCCAGGGCGTACTGCGCGGAGCCGTAGCGCCGCAGGTCGCCGAACCGCTCGACGATGCCGCGACAGGCGCCGGCGTACTCCTCGCGGCGGTCGAAGTCCCACCACATCGTCGGGACGACGGCGAACGTCTCGGGGTCGGACCGGTCGCTGACGGAGACCGATTCGCCGTTCAGCGTCGCCTCATCGCCCGCGAGCCGGAAGGTGTCGCCGAGCGCCGGGCAGACCGACGCGCCGGCGACGGCCTCGCCGTCGACGGTCGCCGCCACGCTCGTCGTCCACACCGGCACGCCGCGGACGAAGTTGTTCGTCCCGTCGATGGGGTCGACGACCCACGCCGGACCCTCCTCGGGCACCGTCGCCGTCGTCTCGTCTTCCTCGCCGACGACCGGCTCGCCGGGGTACGTATCGTCGATGACCGCCGCCACGCGCCGCTGTGCCTCGCGGTCGGCCCCCGTCACCACGTCCGTCTTGCCGTCCTTCCGGTCGACGTCGAGGTCCCCGCGGAAGGCCGCCGCCGCGACCTCGGCCCCCGCCTCGGCGGCCCGCAGCGCGCAGTCGGCTCGGTCGTCCATGTCTCGATTGCGGCGGCGACCCGGAAAGCCACACCGGTTCGGAGGCTGCGGCGACACGGACGGCTGTCGGTCGTGCGTCGGAGACTGTTGCGAGGGAAGACGCCCCGAAGAGGCGGTCTTCCGCATGCGCTCGCGGCGCATGAAGCGCCGCTCGCCTTGCCCGAGCCGACTCCCTTCGGTCGTCGGCTCGCCATGCGAGGGAAGGGATTTGAACCCTTGGACCTCTACAGGAGCGGATCTTGAGTCCGCCGCCGTTTCCAGGCTTGGCTACCCTCGCACGCGGCCGAATCTGCACGAGCCGGCGGGTAAAGCGTTGCGTCTCCGGCCGAACCACGGCACCGAAGTGCCCGCGGCACATGCTGGAGGTATGATCGCACCACCGTACCTCGCCGCCGAGGACGGCGAGTTCCGGCTCGACGTCGCCGTCCGCTCGGCCGGCCGCGAGCGGCTCGCCCTCTCGGACCGGGCGACGGCGCTGCTCGTCGACGACCTCGACTACGGCAACCGCGACGTGGTGCCGTGGGTGACCGCGCGGACGCTCGCGCTGACCGGCGGCGCCGCCCGCCGGTCGGAGCCGACCGACGCGAAGACGCTGGGGTGTGCCGTCGCCGGCGCCGACGGCGGCCGCGAGGCGACCGACGCGGAACTCGAGGCCGTCGCCGACTACCTGCGCGACGTCGAGGTCGCCGACGACGCCGTCGAGAC
Source organism: Haloarculaceae archaeon (assembly GCA_018609665.1). GTDB lineage: Archaea > Halobacteriota > Halobacteria > Halobacteriales > Haloarculaceae > Natronomonas. The sequence goes on from JAHENN010000264.1 coordinate 11,508, forward strand.
GCTCCGCGAGCACGTCCGGTCGACCCGGCTCTCGACGGTCCTCTCGCCGGCGGCGGTCCGGAGCGACCGCGAGCGGACGCAGGGACTCCGCGACATCGCCAACGACCTGTGACCCCGGCGTCGACGACGGAGATCTGTGTGGGTCGGGCCGTAGCCAGGTCGACGCGGAGCGTCGACGCATGAACGAGCACACGCGGGACGCCGGCGTCGGACCGCCGACCCGCGGGAACCCGGCCGGCTGGCGGGCCGACCGGGGGCGGTCGAACGGCTGGGAGCACGGCACCCTCCGGCGGGCCGTGATCCACGGCGTCCGACTGTACAACGCCGGAGAGTTCCACGATTCACACGATTGCTTCGAGGACGAGTGGTACAACTACGGCCGCGGCACGACCGAAAGCGCGTTCCTGCACGGGATGGTACAGGTCGCCGCGGGTGCCTACAAGCACTACGACTTCGAGGACGACGACGGGATGCGGAACCTCTTCGGGACGGCGCTGGAGTACCTCCAGGGCGTCCCGGACGACTACTACGGGGTCGACGTCGCCGACGTGCGGGCGACGCTGTCGAACGCCCTCGACGACCCGAGCGCGCTGGACGAGTGGCGAATCGAACTGGACGGCGCACGCCCGAAGGCGCGGCCGGCGGACTTCGAGTACGCCGAACAACTCGAGTGAACGTGTGTCCTTCGGAGTACGGCCGGAGCGTGAGTTTCACCGGCGAATGGTACTTGACGTTGGGACCGGTACACAACCGTATGTTCGGCCACCGTCGATGACGAGTAACACGGAGCGACTACACGGCGACGCAGCGGCGCGGGCGCTGGAACCGCTCGTCCGCTATCGGGTACTCGAGTTGGCCTTCGGCACGGACATGTTCGCGCTGTCGGCGCCCGGCACCTTCCGGCGTCTGACCGACGAACTCGACGCCGCGGATGGGCTCGATACCGGAACGCTCGAGTACTCGATCGACGGGCGGCGTGTGCTCCGCGTCGCGATCGACGACCAGCCGGCGACCGATATACCGGCCGTTCCCGGACGCGGCGACCCGACGCTCGACCTGCTCGGACGGTACGTCCGAACCACCTGCTGGGACGAGTCTGAGGGTCGGGTCAGAATGGACGCCCTCGCCGGCTCACGAATCACGTACAGCTTCGACGGCTCGCGCGACCGACTCCTGATCCGGACGGACGCGTCGGTCGACGTTCCGCACGTCGAGTCGACGCCGACGTAGCCGGACGGGCGGGCGACGCCGCCGGCCGCGCGCGGCCACCGGACGGGACCCAGCCCCGGAGAACCACGCGCCGGCGGGACGCTACTCGACCGAGAGCGTCCCGTCCGTCGTCTGACCGTCGTTCAGCGTCACGGACACGTCGTACTCGCCGGCGGAGTCGGGGTTGTCGGCGCCCTCGTACCTGATTTGCCGGTCGTCCGTCGAGAGCGTGTACCCGGCGTCGAAGGTCACCGTCGGCACGCTGTCGTCGCCCAGGTTGACGCCGGAGACGTCGTTCTCGTCGACGGTCCGCTCGAGGTCGCCGTCCGCGTCGGTGTCGACGCCGATGGTGAGTATCTCGTCGTGGTCCTGCGTTGCGTGGTCGACGTCGGTCTCCGGATAGTCGACCGTGATCGAGTCGAACGTCTCCCCGTCCGCTCCGTCGACCGCGACGACCACCGAGTGGACGACGTCGTCGGCACCGGGCGTGTCGTCCTCCGCGACGACGAGGTCGTTCTGCAGCGAGTCGTCGGCGAGGCTGCCGTTGACGATATCGCCGGTCGCCTCCCCGTTCGTGTCGACGCCGAAGGCGAACCCGGGAGCGCTCGCGAGCAGCATGGTGCGGACGATCATCAGCATTCCCCGGTGACGGGGTCGATCGCCCGGTTCTGGGAGGTCGCGGACACGTAGTGGACCCCGTCTTGCGATGTCCCGTTCCGTTACGGAGAGTAATCCACAGCAGTCGGCCTTACTCGCAGAAATGTATCAGAACGATGGTCGATCTGAGCGGTCCACGACCGGACCGGGGGCACCGACCGTCGGGCAGCGGCAGGCACGGGGCACGCCGCGGCTCCGGGGATTCCGAGGTGCAGAACACCCCGAAAGGGGTCTCGGCTTCGGATTCGACGGGTCGTCGGCGCAATCAGTTCGGACTCCGAAGTCGTCGGCCGCCGTCGCCGTGGAGACGTAACGGAAAGCGGGTTGAGTGAGGCGTCCGTTCGTCCACTTAATGAACGACACGGCGTCGCCGTCAGGCCGGGACACGAGGGGGGCGGGCGGCCGGGAGGTCGACGGGTGAACCGCAACGACCGCCGCATCACCGGCTACGCGATGGTCGGCCACGCGCTCGTCCACACCTACGAGCTGGCGGTGCCGATCCTGGTGACCGTCTGGCTGGCGGAGTTCTCAGCGACGGCGGCGACGCTCGGCGCGGCCGTCTCGGTCGGCTACGCGCTGTTCGGCGCCGGCGCCATCCCCGGCGGCGTGCTCGTCGACCGGTTCGGCTCCCGGCGGCTCATCGCCGGCTGTCTGTTCGGGATGGGGCTGTCGTTCGGCCTGCTGAGCGCCGCCCCCGGCGTCGCCGGGGTGGTCGTCGCCCTCGGAGCGTGGGGGCTGGCGGCCAGCGTCTACCACCCCGCCGGCCTGGCGCTGATCAGCAACGGCGTCGAGCGCCGCGGCGCCGCCTTCGCCTACCACGGCATGGCCGGCAACGTCGGCATCGCCGGCGGGCCCTTCATCACGGCGCTGCTGCTGGTGCCGTTCGGGTGGCGGACGGCCGTCGCCGTCCTCGCCGTTCCGGGGCTGGCGGCGGCCGCCGTCGGGTCGCGCGTCGACTTCGACGAGACCGCCGCGGTCGACGCCGTCGCCGACGGCGGTGACGCGCCGACGATGGAGGTCGACTCGGTGCAGGACTTCCTCGCCGCCTCCCGGGGGCTGTTCACCGCCGGCTTTCTGGTCGTGTTCGGCATCGTCCTGTTCAACGGCCTCTACTACCGGGCCGCCCTCACCTTCCTGCCGGAACTGCTGGGGGAGTTCCTGTCGCCGCTGGTCGGGGCGGCGCCCCTCGGACCGCTTTCCGGCGGCCCGGCGGCGGAGTTCGACCTCTCGCGGTACCTGTTCACCGGCCTGCTGGCGGTCGGTATCGCCGGCCAGTACGTCGGCGGCCGGCTCACCGACGCGGTCGAGCCGGAGCGGGGGCTGGCAGCGGCGGTGGCCGTGCTCGTCGGCGTCGCACTGTTGTTCGTCCCGGCTGCGGGCGCCACGTGGTCGCTCCTCCTCGCCAGCGCCGCCCTCGGCTTCGCGCTGTTCGGCCTCCAGCCGCTCAGCCAGGCCACCATCGCCGCGTACTCGCCGCCGGACCGCCGCGGGCTGTCGTTCGGCTACACCTACCTCGCCATCTTCGGCGTCGGCGCCCTCGGCGCGTCGCTGACCGGAGCCGTGCTCACCTACGCTTCGCCGATCGCCGTCTTCCCGCTCCTGGCCGGGCTGGGGACGGCGTCGCTGGCGCTTGCGCTGGTGCTGGTGGTCGTCGTTGAGTGACGGTCCTGCGGCGGCCGCGGCGGCGCTGGACGGCTGGCTGGTGTGTGATGATTTATTATGACGGGGCGCGCACGGTCGACCATGCCGGAAATCCGCCTTTCGGAGACCCGAGACCTGTTCAGCCGGGAGCTGACCTTTCCGGTGACCTGCGAGGAGGTCATCGAGGACTGCGGCGACGTCAGGCTCCAGGGACCGGGCGGCGTCGACGACACCATCGCCGACGTGTTCGACCGCTGTGAGTCGACGGAGTTCGGCTCGACGGACGAGCTCGTGGACACGCTGATGATGTACATCAGCGAGGACTACGTCGGCCGGATCGGCTACGACGACCGCGGCGACAACACCGGCTACGACGACGAGGTGTCGCTGTGATGGACACGACGGTCGTCGCCGGCGTCCCCGGCGTCGGCGCCTCGGAGGTGTGCCGGCTCGCGAGAAAGCGACTGGACGAGGAGTACAAGCTGCTGAACTTCGGGGACGTGATGTTGGAGGAGGCCATCGCCGAGGGGCTCGTCGCCGAGCGGGCCGACCTCGCGACGCTGTCGCGGCGGGACATCGAGCGGCTCCAGCGGCGGGCCGGCGAGTTCGTCGCCGACGCCGCCCGCACCAACGCGGTGCTCGTCAACACGCATCTGGCGGTCGCCACCGCCCACGGCTTCCTGCCGGGGCTCCGGTCGGAGGTGCTGGCCGACGTCGACCCCACGCGGCTGGTGCTCGTGGAGGCCGACCCGGAGACGATCGCCGACCGCCGCGGCGACGTCGACCACCGGGAGTACCGCGAGCAGGGCGTCCGCTCGATCGACCTCCACCAGGACCTGACCCGGGCGGCGGCGATGAACCACGCACTCGAGGTCGGCTGTCCGGTCCGGCTCGTCGAGAATGAGGGGGCCCTGGAGACGGCCGCGGAGACGCTGGCGACGGTCGTCGACGAGGGCGACCCGCGCTGACGCTACCGCGACCGGGGGCGGTCGGGCCCCGGATTCGAGGCCGCCGAGGCGGCCATCAGGACCAGCACGACGCCGAGCGCCACCGCCGTCACCGCGACGACGAGGTCCGTGGTCGTCAGCGACCCGCCGGCGCCGTCGTCGCCGTCGCCGGCCGGTTGGACGAGGGCGTCGTCGGTGGACCCGACCGCGACGACCCCTTTCATTCCGTCGTTGCGGTGGTCCGGAGAGTAATACCGGAACGTCGCCGACTCCCGAAACTCGTAACTGAACGTGTGCGCGGCGTCGTCGACGACCTCGGACTCGAAGGCGGGCTCGCCGTCGCCGTCGGGGTCGTGGACGACGCCGCGAGCACCGCCGGTGCCCGTCCACTCCCAGACGACGGTCGTCCCGGGGTCGACGAGCACCGCCGGTGGGTCGAACAGCAGGCCGTCCTCGCCGGCGCCGACCGAGACGCTCACCTCCTCGCGGCCGGTGTAGTCGACCGTCCCCTCGTAGTTGCTCACGTCGGCCATCCAGCCGCCGTACGACTGCGCGGCCGCGGAATCAGCGGTCGCCGCGACGGCGGCGCCGCCGGCGCCGACCCGCAGGAACGTCCGCCGTCCGAGGGTCGAGCCGTCGCCCCGGGCGGACGGAGACCGTCGCGCCCGCTGAGACTCGCTCATAGTCGTCCGTCCGCCCGCAAGGAGTTTATATCGACGGGTTGCGCCGCGGCGGAAGCGGTTTGTCGCCGGCCGTCCAACCGCGACCGATGCGCGACCTCGACGACACCGACCGGCGGCTGATCAGGCTGCTGCTGGCGGACGCCCGCCGGCCGTACAGCGAGCTGGCCGAGGCCGTCGACCTCTCGGCGCCGGCGGTGAGCGACCGGGTCGACCGGCTCCGGGAACTCGGCGTCATCGAGCGGTTCACGCTCGACCTCGACCGCTCGCGGCTCCAGGAGGGGGTGCGGCTGGTGGTGACGCTGTCGGTCACCCCCGGCGAGACGGCCGCCGTCCGGGAGGCGCTGGCCGGCGTCGCCGGCGTCGAACGCGTCCTCGAGACCGCCGACGGCCGGCTGCTCGTCGTCGCGACCGTCCCGGACGCCGCGGTCCGGGACCACCTCGCGCCGGCCTTCGAGACCGGCGCCGTCGAGGACGTCGACGTCTCGCCGCTGGTGGGCGCCGAACGGCACCCGGGGCTCGGGGAGGCTACGCTCGGCCTCGACTGCGCCGAGTGCGGCAACACCGTCACCAGCGAGGGCGTCACCGCGACCGTCGGCGGCGACACCCACGAGTTCTGCTGTGAGTCCTGCGAGACGCGGTTCCGGCGGCGGTACGAGGAGCTGGAGGAGGGCGCCTGACGCGCGGGCGCCGCCGTCGCTTTGGGATCGAAAGTCGAAGCCGGGCGCGTCCACCTGGATACGAACTTCGGGCCCGAGCGAGTTCGAGTTTTTCAAGTGACAAGCCGCTTGAACGGGGAGCCCCTACGAACGGGTATGCAACGGGAACGGCTGGCGGTCGGCGGCATGCACTGTGCGAGCTGTGCCGAGAGCATCGCCGACGCCGTCGGGACCGTCGACGGGGTCGTCGACGTCGACGTCAACTACGCCACCGACGAGGCGACCGTCGAGTACGACCCCGGGCGGACCTCGTTGGCGGCCGTCTACGACGCCGTCGAACGGGCCGGCTACGAGCCGCGACGGGAGCGGCGGACGGTCGAAATCGCCGGCATGCACTGTGCGAGCTGCGCCGAAACCATCGAGAGCGCGCTCGCGGACGTACCCGGGGTCGTCGACGCCGACGTCAACTACGCGACCGACGAGGCGACCGTCGAGTACAACCCGGCGACGTTCGCCGTCGAGGCGGCCTACGACGCCGTCGAGGCGGCCGGCTACGAGCCCGTCCGCGACGACGGCGCCGAGGACGGAGAGGATTCGCCGGCCGACCGCGAGCTCCGGCGACAGCGCCGGCTCACCGCCGGCGGCGCGGCCCTGACGGCGCCGTTCGCCTACCTGATGCTCGCGACGGTGACGCCGCTGCCGCGGCCGGAGGTACTCGCCGGCGTCCCGTTCGGCTGGGTCGAGTTCGGGCTCGCGACGCTTCTGATGGCGACGCTCGGCCGGGAGTTCCTCGTCGGCGCCGCCGTCGCCGCCCGGAACGGCACCGCGAACATGGACACGCTGGTCGCCGTCGGCACGACGGCGGGCTACGCGTTCAGTACGGGCGTCATCCTGCTGGACGTCCCCGGCGGGCGGTACTTCGAGGCCGTCGCGTTCATCCTGTGGTTCATCACGCTCGGCAACTGGCTGGAGGCGCGCTCGAAGGCCAGGGCCTCGGGCGCCCTCCGGGAGCTGCTGGAGCTGGAGGCCGACGAGGCGACGGTCCTCTGGGATGGCACGGAACGGACGGTCCCCGTCTCGGAGCTCGCGGTCGGCGACCGGCTGAAGGTCCGCCCCGGCGAGCGGATCCCGACCGACGGCGTCGTCGTCGACGGCGAGTCGGCCGTCGACGAGTCGATGCTCACCGGCGAGTCCGTCCCGGTCGAGAAGACGCCCGGCGACGAGGTGGTCGGCTCGACGGTCAACGAGAACGGCGTGCTGGTCGTCGAGGCGACGACGGTCGGCGACGACACCGCCGTCCAGCGCATCGTCCGCCGCGTGAAGGAGGCCCAATCCCGCCAGCCCGACGTCCAGCGGCTCGCCGACGTCGTCTCCGGTTACTTCGTCACGGCGGTGCTCGCCAACGCCGTGTTCTGGGCGGCGGCGTGGCTGCTGTTCCCCGGGACGCTGGACGCCGTCGTGTCGGCGCTGCCGCTGTGGGAGCCGGTCGGCGGCGGCCCCGCCGGCGGCGTCTCGGCCCCGGAGTTCGCCGTCGTCGTCTTCGCGTCGGCGGTGCTGGTGGCCTGTCCCTGCGCGCTGGGGCTGGCGACGCCGGCGGCGACGATGGTCGGCTCGACGCTCGCCGCCCGCAACGGCATCCTCTTCGAGGGCGGCGACGTCCTCGAGGCGGTCCGGGACGTCGACGCAGTCGTCTTCGACAAGACCGGCACACTCACCGAGGGCGAGATGGCGCTGACCGACGTCGAGCCGGTCGGCGCCCGCGCGGACGGCGCGGGCGGCGTCGCCGCGGTCGACGAGTCGTTCGTCCTCGCGCTCGCGGCCGCCGCCGAGTCCGGCTCCGAACACCCGCTCGGCGAGGCCGTCGTCGCCGGCGCCCGCGAGCGCGGCGTCGACGTCCCCGACGCCGAGGGCTTCGAGAACGTTCCCGGGAAGGGCGTCGAGGCGACGACCGAACACGGCGAGGTGCTGGTCGGCAACCGGGCGCTGCTGGAGCGCAACGGCGTCGACCCGGCGCCGGCGGAGACGGCGGCCGAGCGGCTCGAACGCGAGGGCAAGACCGCGATGTTGGTCGCGCTGGACGGCCGCGTCGTCGGCGTCGTCGCGGCCGCCGACACGGTCCGGGAGAGCGCCCGCCGGGCCATCGCCGACCTCCGGGAGCGCGGCCTCGACGTCCACATGCTGACCGGCGACAACGAGCGCACCGCCCGCGCGGTCGCGGAGGCGGTCGGCATCCCCGCCGAGAACGTCCGGGCCGGCGTCCTGCCCGGCGAGAAGGCCGACGCCGTCGACGCCATCGGGGCCGACGGTACCGGGGTGATGATGGTCGGTGACGGCGTCAACGACGCGCCGGCGCTTGCGACCGCGAGGGTCGGCGTCGCCGTCGGCTCCGGCACCGACGTCGCCATCGAGTCGGCGGACGTGACGCTGATGCGGTCGGACCCCGCCGACGTCGTCCGGGCCGTCCGGCTGTCGGAGGCGACCATCGCGAAGGTGTGGCAGAACCTCGTCTGGGCGTTCGGCTACAACGCGGCGCTGATTCCGGTCGCCTCCCTCGGCCTGCTGAACCCCGCGCTGGCCGGCGCCGCGATGTCGGCCTCCAGCGTCTCGGTGATGTCCAACAGCCTGCTGTTCGCCCGCTACGAGCCGGACGCCGACTACGTGCCGCTGCCGCTGCGGCCGCTGGTCGCGCTCCGCGGCTGACCGGGGTCCGGGGGCTTTTGTCGCCGGCGACCCGACCCCCGGCGTGCACGTCGTCGTCAACGCCGCGATGAGCGCCGACGGGAAGCTCTCCTCGCGCCGCCGCGAGCAGATCGCCATCAGCGGCGAGGCCGACTTCGCCCGCGTCGACCGGCTGCGGGCCGAGGCCGACGCCGTCGCCGTCGGCGTCGGGACCGTCCTGGCGGACGACCCCTCGCTGGTCCGCCACGACGAGGCCCACCGCGCCGACCGCCGTGGTCCGGAGGCGCCGCCGCCGGCCCGCGTCGTCGTCGACTCCCGCTGTCGGACCCCCGCCGACGCCGCCGTCCTGGCCGACGACCCAGCGACGTACGTCCTGACGACCGACGCCGCGCCCGACGACCGTCGGGCGACGCTGTCGGAAGCCGGAGCGACGCTGCTGACCGCCGGCGACGACCGCGTCGACCTGCCCGCGGCCCTCGAGGCGCTGGCTGCGGAGGGCGTCGACCGCCTGATGGTCGAGGGCGGCGGCGAACTCATCTTCTCGCTGTTCGAGGCCGGGCTGATCGACGAGCTGTCGGTCTACGTCGGCGGGCTGGTCATCGGCGGCCGGGAGGCGCCGACGCTGGCCGACGGCGACGGCTTCGTCGAGGCGTTCCCGGAGCTGACGCTGGACGACGTCCGGCGGCTCGACGACGGTGTCGTCCTGGAGTGGACCGTCGCCGGATGACTCAGTGCTGGTGGCCGGTCAGCTCGGCGTAGCTGGCTCCGAACCGCTCCTCGAACAGCTCCATCGTCGCCGCCTCGATGTCCTGATACTGCTCGGTGTCGCCGCCCTCTGCGTGATGAACCGTCGCGTGGATGCGCTGGGCGCAGGAAAACAGCGCCAGGTCGCCGACGATCTCGGCGTCGGGTTCGTCGTCCTCGCGGAGCAGCTCGAGCATCTCTGCCGGAATGGTGACCTCGTCGTCGGCTGTCTCGCCCTCGATGTGGAACGTGACGGTGTTGTCTGCCATGCTCTCTCTTCCGCCGCGCGACAAAAGGCAGTTCCGGTCGCGTGCACGCGGCGGTCCCGCGCGGCGTGGTCCGGGCCGAGGTCGTTGGCCACGCCGGCGTTTCGACGCCGTCAGTCGTCCGCGGCGGCGGTGTCGGTGTCGGTGCCGGCGGCCGTCTCGCCGCGCTCCAGCTCCTCGAGGTACTCGTCGGCGTCCATCGCCGCCTTGCAGCCCATGCCGCCGGCGGTGATGGCCTGCTGGTAGTGGTAGTCGACGACGTCGCCGGCGCCGAAGATTCCCGCCACGCCGGTCTTGGTCTGGCCGGCGCCGTCGCCGCCCTCGGTCCGGATGTAGCCGGTGTCGTCCATCTCGACCGGCGTGTCCTCCAGGTAGCCGGTGTTCGGCGTGTGGCCGATGGCCATGAACACGGCGCCGAGCTCCTGCTCGAAGGTCTCGGTGTCGTCGTCGTCGAGGTTCTCCTTGGGGTAGCCCGCCTCGTTCCGCGCGAGGGTGACGGCCTCGACGCCGTCGTCGGCGGTGCCGTGGATCTCCAGCAGTTCGGTGTTGGTCATCACGTCGATTTCGCCGTCGGCCTCCAGCTCGCGGACGCGGTCGACCCAGTAGTCCTCGGCGCGGAAGTTCTCCCGGCGGTGGGCGAGGTAGACCGTGTCGGCGAACTTGGTGAGGAACGACGCCTCCTCGCAGGCGGCGTCGCCGCCGCCGACGACGAGCATGTCCTCGCCGCGGAAGAAGGCGCCGTCGCAGGTGGCACACGTCGAGACGCCGTAGCCCATCAGCTCGTCCTCGCCGGGGACGCCGAGGGTCCGGGCGGAGGCACCGGAGGCGGCGATGAGCGCGTCCGTCGTGTAGACGGTGCCGTCCCGCAGCTCGACGCGGTGCGGCGGGCCGGCCTCGACGTCGGCGACGACGCCGTGTTCGATCTCGGCGCCGAACTGCCGGGCCTGTTCCTTCATGTTCTGGACCAGCTCGGTGCCGCCGACCCCGTCCGGGAAGCCGGGGTAGTTGGCGACGTCGGCCGTCAGCGTCAGCTGGCCGCCGGGTTCCGAGCCCTCGAGCACGAGCGGGTCGTTGTTCGAGCGGGCGGCGTAGATGGCCGCGGTCAGCCCGGCGATGCCGGAGCCGGCGACGATGAGGCGACGGTGGTCGGCGTCGTCTGTCATGTCGGAACTTTGCCGGCCGCGGGCTTTGTAGCTTGTGCCCGGCGGTACGGCCGCCGCACCGCCGTCACCGCAGCGCGGCCGCCAGGTTCCGCAACAGCGTCGGGGCGTGTCGGAGGTACATCCGCGGCGCCGTCCGGCGGGCCGCCGCCAGCGCGCGCCGCAGTTCGCCGGCGGCGTCGGTCTCGAGGCCCGCGCCGTGGCCGCAG